>NZ_SCMZ01000033.1:0-44621 GCF_005503285.1 Sphingomonas sp. 2SG | reverse complement strand
TGCACAGCGCCTCAACGACACCCCCAGAAAATGCCTCGACTTCCAGACCCCCGCCGAGGCATTCCTCCATGCCTCAACCGGTGCACTTCAAACGTGACTCCACATCCCCGCCTCCGCGGGGATGACGAAGAGGGAATAGGCGGGACTTAGGGCCCGACGGTTGCCCCTCCCCGTCGCCGCCTGTACCGCGCACGGCATGACCAGCATCGCCGACATCCGCGACGAATACGACTTCCTCGATCCCGACGATCGCTATCGCCTGCTGATCGATCTCGGCCGCTCGCTGGAGCCGATGCCCGAGGCGTTGAAGACCGAGGCGACCTTGGTACGCGGCTGTTCGGCGTCGGTCTGGGTCTATCCGACGCGGCGCGACGACGGCACGCTCCACTTCCTCGCCGACAGCAACGCCGCGATCACCAAGGGCATCATCGCGCTGGTGCTGCTCACCGTGCAGGATGGCACGCCGGCGGCGATCGCCGGCGCGGATATCGAGGGCGAGCTGGCGCCGTTCGATCTGAAGAACCAGCTCAGCTCGAACCGGACGCAGGGCATTCCCAACATGATCGCGCTGATCCGGGAGACCGCGGCGCGCTACGTCTGATTGCGGGCGGCGGGGGCCGGCCCCGCCGCCAGCCGCGCCGTCAGTTCGGCGACATCGGCGTCCTTCGGCACCACCAGCCACGTGCCGGGCGCGCGACCGTCGATCATCGCCACCGCATTGCGCGGGCACAGGCCGAGGCAGCGCGTCTCGACCACGCCGAGTGTCGCCTTGCGCCCCTTGCCGACGCCGAGGATCTTGCGCAGCACCTTGGCGAGCGGCGTTCGCCGCTTCTTGCCGAAGCCGCCGTCGAGCTTCTTCGAACATTTGCCGCAGACGAGGATCGCGCCCTGCCAGGCGCTGGGGACCTGCTTCAGCGGGGGCGCCACTCGCGCCGCTCCTCTGCCGCGCGCAACACCTCATAGGCGGCCTGCACCGCCTGAAAGCGGACCGCGGCATTGCTGTCGCCGGGGCGGATGTCCGGATGGTTTTCCTTGGCGAGCTTGCGCCACGCCGTCTTCACCGCATCGAAGTCCGCGTCGGTGTCGAGGCCCAGCGCCTCGAGCGCATGCATCTCGTCGCGCGAGCGACTGCCGTCGCCCGAACCGCCCCAGGCGTAATGGCTGGCATTGGCATAGCCCGATGCGGCGCTGGTTTCCGACGCCTCGCGACGCGCCGCCTCTTCCGCCGAAAGCCCCTCGAAATAATTCCAGCCGCGATTGTATTCGGCCGCGTGCGTGGCGCAGAAATACCAGCGATCCGGGCTGTTGGGAGACTTCGGCGCGGGACAATTGCCCGGTTCGTCGCAGCCGTGGCGGTCGCAGATCCGCACCGTCGTCGTCTCGCGGCCCGAGCCATAGCCGCGCCAGCGCGGAAACCCCCAATCGTTCGAACGAGATGTGCTGCGCGCCATCGGGACCACATAAGCCTTGGGCGGCGCGGCGCAACGGGGGCATGATGTCAGAGGGTCTGTAAGCCGGGTTCTGTCCACCCCCTTGCGGGGGATAGGCGACCATTCCTCTAGGACGACGCTCGCGCGCCGCCTCAAGCAACCAACCCGGGCGACGAGCTGAAACGAAGCCCATGTGCCGCCCCTATTCGGTCTTGCTCCCGGTGGGGTTTGCCGTGCCGCCCCTGTTACCAGGCGCGCGGTGCGCTCTTACCGCACCCTTTCACCGTGGCGTGGCCGAAGCCGGCGCCGTCTGCTCTCTGTGGCACTTTCCCTGGGGTCGCCCCCGCCGGGCGTTACCCGGCACCGTCGTTTCGCGGAGCCCGGACTTTCCTCGCGTATCTCAAGAGATACCCGCGGCCGCCCGACCCTCTGACGCTGGTCGCCCTAGCGCGTGAATACGCGCTAGGGAAGCGGTGCCGGCCCGCGCCCCCTCCCGGCCACCCATCAAGATACCGTGTGGGTGGCCGGGAGGGGGTGCGGGCCGGCACCGCCCTGAACGCTGCTCTACCGCAGCGTTCAGCAAAATCAGTCATCCCCCTGCGGTTTGGGAAGCAATAGCGCGAGCAGGATCATGCGGCATTCGGCGTCGATCTCGCCGTCGACCAGTTCGGGGCGGTAGCGGCGCTGGAACGCCATGATCGCCGCCATCGGATCGCTGACGTCATAGCCGAAGCGTTCGAGCGCGAGCAGGAAGCCGCCCTGTGGCCACATCGGGTCCATCAGATTGCGCGTCGGCCGCGGCAGCGCGAGGCGCAGCTTGGCGAGGCGATACCAGGGGAACAGCTCGCCGGGATCGCGCTTGCGCGCGGGTGCGATGTCCGAATGGCCGACGATATTGCCGCGGGTGATGCCGTGGCGGGCCTTGATCGCCGCGACCAGCGGGATCAGCGCGTCGATCTGCTCCTCGGTGAAGGGACGATAGCCCCATTCGTGGCCGGGATTGACGATCTCGATCCCGACGCTCGCCGAATTGATGTCGGTGATGCCGCGCCAATGCGAGCGACCGGCATGCCAGGCGCGCATCGCCTCGTCGACCAGCCGGCAGACGGTGCCGTCCTCCTCGACCAGATAATGCGCGGACACCTTCGCCTCGGGATCGCGCAGCCGTGCGAGCGCCGACGGCCCGTCCTGCATGCCGGTATAATGCAGCACGATCATGGTGATCGGCAGCGACCGCTCGTCGAAGTTCGGCGAGGGCGTCTCGAGGATTGTCATCCGCGCAGCCTAGCGAAGCCCGAACGGACGCGTAAGGGGGATCAGGCGGCGGCGCGGGCGGCGGTGCGTTGGTACAGCCCGCGCAGGGCCCGGCTCGGCTCGAACGCGCTCGTCTGGCCGATCACCGTCTCGCCCGCGCCGAGCGCCAGCGTGCCGCCCGGCCGGATCGCCGCCGCGAAGCGCGCGAACACCTCGCTCTTGGCGGCCACGGAGAGGTAGAGCAGCACGTTGCGGCACAGGATCACGTCGAACGCGCCAGGCGGCGGCGGTTCGGCGACGAGATTGTGGCGGCGCACCGTCACCAGCCGGGTCAGTTCGGGCTTGGCGACCCAGTCGCCGCCGTCGGCGTAGAACCAGCGGACCATCCGCCGGATCGGCAGGCCGCGCTGGATCTCGAATTGCGTGTAGCGGCCGGCGCGGGCGCGGGTGACCGCCGCCTCCGACACGTCGGTCGCGACGATCTCGGGCACCGCCGCGCCGCCCTCCGCCCGTTCGGCGAACAGCATCGCCAGCGACAAGGGCTCCTGCCCGGTCGAACAGCCGGCACACCAGATACGCGGCCGGCGCCCCGCCGCCTCGGCAGCGGCGACCGCCTCCAGCACCAGATCGAAGATCGGCGCGTCGCGGAAGAAGGAGGTTTCCTGATTGACCAGTGCGTTGACGATCTGGTCGCCGACCCGCGCATCCTGGCCGTCGAGCAGCAGGGTGACGAGCTGGTCCAGCGTGTCGAGCCGGCGTTCGCGCAGCAAGGGCTTGAGCGCGGTATCGATCCGCCACGAGCGATAGCTGGCGATCTGCTGGCCGGTGCGGGCCTCAAGCAAGGCGCTGAAAACGTTGAGGGCGACCTGGGAGATTGCGGGCGGAGCGGCGGGGCGCGGCGCGGCGGTCATGGCCGCCGCCGCGCCGCGGCGAGGCGGCCGATCGCGTCGGGGGGCAGCACCGCATCGGCGCTGCCGCCGTCGGCGACCGCGCCTGGCATGCCCCAGATCACCGAACTCGCCTGATCCTGCACAAGCACGCACCCGCCGGCCTGTCGAACCAGCCGTGCGCCCTCGGCGCCGTCGCGGCCCATGCCGCTCAACACCACCGCCAGCATGCGCGCGCCGAAGACCTCGGCCAGCGAGGCGAACATCGGATCGACCGAGGGCGTGCAGCCGCTCGCGGCGGCATCGTGGGTCAGGCGGATCGCCGCCGATCCGTCGCCGAGCGCCACGCAGCGCATATGCGCGTCGCCGGGCGCGACGATGATCCGGCCGGGCCGCAGCCGCAACCGGTCGATCGCGACCTCGCACGGGCGGTTGCCGATCACCGCGAGCTGCGCGGCGAAATAGGGCATGAACGATGCCGGCAGATGCTGGGTAATAAGGATCGGCAGGCGAAAGGTCGCCGGGATCTGCGCGAGCAGCGCGCTGAGCGCGTGGATGCCGCCGGTCGACGCGCCGATCGCCATCACGTCATATTCGTCGGCCGCCGGCGCGGCGCGCGGTACCGGCGTGGCTGCGGTGCGCAGCGGCACCACGGCAGGCGCCGGCCGGCCGGCGCAGGCGACGCTGGCGAGCCGGTCGAGCTTGTCGATCAGGATCTCGCCGAACTGGCCCAGCCGCTCGCCGCTTGCCGGCTTGAAGACGGTGTCGGTCGCGCCGAGCGCCAGCGCCTGAACGGTGGTCGCGGCGCCCTCGGCGGCCTGGCCGGAGACGACGAGGACGTTCGCCCCCTGCCCCGCCGCGATCAGGCCGGGCAAGGCGGTGAGGCCGTCGACGCCGGGCATCTGCACGTCGAGCAGCACGAACTGGACGCGCTCGCGGGCGAGCACCGCCGACGCCGCGGAGGCGGTGCTGACGCTGGCGACCACCACATAGCGGTCGGTCGCGGCGATGATCCGCTCCATCACCGCACGCGCCACCGCCGAATCGTCGACGATGAGCACGCGCGCGGGCGAGCGGCGGCCCGCTGCGGCGTCCGGCTGGTGGAGGGGATGGGCGGCGGTGGCCATGGCAGGGCTCCCGCCCGTCAGGCCATGCCGACGATCTGGAGCTTCGATTCGAGCGTGTCGCGGTCGAACGGCTTCATCACATATTCGTCCGCCCCCGCCTCGATCGCGGCGCGGATATAGGCCATGCCGTTCTCGGTGGTGCAGAACACCACCTTGGGGCGCGAGGCGATCGGTGCCTCGCGCAGCGCGCGCAGGAAATCCATGCCGCTCATCACCGGCATGTTCCAGTCGAGCAGGATTACGTCCGGCGGCGAGGCGAGGCAGGCGTCCAGCGCCTCACGGCCGTCGCACGCCTCCGCCACGGTGAAATCGAGCGTCTCCAAAATGTGGCGCGCGACCTTCCGGATCACCTTCGAATCGTCGACTACGAGGCACGTCTTCATGGATAAGCCTTTTTACCAGCGATGACCGCTGCTTGGCATGATGGCAGCGAAGCGTAAGCGTCGCGTTAAGCGGCCAGCACCTGTTGCGGGACGAGAGCGGCGAGATCGACGATCAGCAACGGTTCGCCGTCCCGCTCTACCAGCCCGACGCCGACCTGCGCCCAGCCGCGATCGAGCGCGAGGCCGGGCGACAGCGGCTGGCGATCGAAGACGGACACGTCCTCCAGCTCGTCGACCAGAACCGCATAATGATGGCCGTCGATCCGCGTGATCACCGCGCGCCGCGCCGAATCGGGGGTCGGATCGAGGCCGAGCGCGGTGCCGGTGTCGATGACGGTGACCACCCGGCTGCGCAGCGCGACCAGCCCGCGCACCGCCGCCTCCGCACGAGGCACCGCGACGATCTCGGCGATGTCGACCACCGAATCGACCTGGCTGGTCTCGATGGCGACGCCCCGGCCGGCGATCTGCGCGATCAGGAACAAGCCCATCAGCGGCCTCCCACGGCATGCGCCAGCGCGTCGAGCAGCGCCGGCCGGTCGTAACGATAGATACTCGCGGGATCGCCGGCATCGTGACGCTCCTGACGCAGCCGCACGACGTTGCGCGCGGCGGCAGGGGCGATCGCGACGTCGTCCATGACGAGCGCGACGTCGGCCGGGCCGTCCGGCGGCGGCTGCATCACGCAGCGATAGCCGAGCGCCTCCAGCATCGGCCGCAGGAACGTCTCCATCCAGCCGCCGGCATCGGGTTGCAGCCAGCACAGACGATCACCGGCGAGCGGTTGCAGCGCACCGGCGAACAGCGCATGCGCATCGAGCAATTCGACCTGCTCGCCGTCAATCATCACCACCCCGGCGACCGGTCCGACACCGCGCGCGGGCGCAACCTCGGTCGGCAGCTGGACGATCTCGACCGGCTCGTGGATCGCATAGGCGATCTCGGTGACGCCATCGGTCAGGCGCAGCACCGGCACGTCGCGCCGATCGCCGATCGGCGCGACGGAATAGAGCGGTACCAGACTGCCGCCGATCGCCAGCCGCAACTGGCCGCCGGTACGACGGATCGTCTCGGTCGAGACCGGCTCGACGCGGTCGATCGCGGCGAGCGGCAGCACGCGGCGCTGGCCGTCGAGATCCTCGAACATCAGCGCAAGCACGCCGGGCGCCGCCGCGGCGACCGCAACGTCCTGCTCGGCGGCGAGGCCGTGCAGGAAGCGCAGGCCGGCGACCGCGGCGATGCCGGATGCGTCGAGCAGCAGCATCGGCAGGCCCGAATCGGGCAACGTATGGCCGGCATAGACACCGGTCGCCATCACCGCCGGCGCGGCGGGCTTTACCACCAGTTCCTCGGTATCGATGACGTGATCGATCGCCAGCGCGTAATCGCCGTCGCGGGTGGAGACGATCGCCAGCGTCGTCTCGCCGCCGTCGCCGATGCCGAGCAGCCGGCCGAGCGACACCAAAGGCAGCCGCCGACCGCGCACCGTCGCCACCTCGGCATCGCCGACGGTGTCGATCCGCACCGATTCGCCGCGCACGCGCAGGATCTCGTCGACCGACTGGCGCGCGATCGCGAAGCGCTGGTCGCCGACGCCGACGACGATCGTCGACATGATCGACAGCGTCAGCGGCACCGCGATGACGATCGTCAGCCCCTGCCCCGGCCGGCTGGCGAGCTGGATACGTCCGCCGATATGTTCGATGTTGGACCGCACCACGTCCATGCCGACGCCGCGGCCGGAGATGGCGGTGACCGTGTCGCGGCTCGACAGGCCGGCGTGGAAGACGAGATCGAGCCGCGCCGAGGCGTCCATGCCGGCGAGCGCGGCATCGGTGACCAGCCCCTGCGCCCGCGCCTTGGCGGCGAGGCGGTCGACGTCGATGCCACGGCCGTCGTCGGCAATCTCGACCAGGATCTGGTTGCCCGACTGGCGCGCCGAGACGAACAGCCGGCCGATGTCGGGCTTGCCGGCGGCACGCCGCTCGGCGGGGCGCTCGATGCCGTGATCGACCGCGTTGCGGATGATATGGACCAGCGGATCGCGCATCAGCTCGATCATCTCGCGGTCGAGCTCGACGTCGGCGCCGTCGATGCTGAGCGCCACCTGCTTGCCGAGTTCGCCGGCGGTATCGCGCACCATCCGCGGCAGCGCCGAGAAGAGCGCGTCGATCCGCTGCATCCGCGTCCGCGTAACCGTGTCGCGCATGTCGGAAACGGTCAGCGACAGCCGTTCCAGGGCCGCCTCGACCAGGGGATCGACCTGTTCGTCGCGGAGCCGGCGGGCGAGTTCGTTGCGCGCCAGCACCATCTCCGACATGCCACTCATCATCCGGTCGAGCAGGTCGACGTTGAGGCGGACCGAACGGCTGCTGGCGCGGACCATCGCGGCGGGCTGGACCTGCGCGACGGGCCGTGCGTCCTCGGCGAGCGCGGCGATCAGCAGATCCTCGCTGGAATCGTCGAGCGCCGTGCCCGAATCGATCGCCTCGACCAGTTCGCCGATGCGATCGACGATCGCGAGCACCGCATCGACCAGCAACGTGTCGGGCACGCGCTTGCCGTCGCGCACCGCGGCGAGCACGTCCTCGGCGGCGTGGCTGAGCCGCGCCAGCCGCGGCAGATCGAGAAAGCCGCAGCTGCCCTTCACCGTATGGACGAAGCGGAAGATCGCATCGAGCCGCGCCCGATCGGTCGGCGCCGCCTCCCACGCGACGATCTCCCCCGAGAGCGCCTCGAGCGTCTCGCGGGTCTCGGCGATGAATTCCTGTAAAAGGTCGTCCATGGGTCCCCGGCAGTTCGTTACGGCTCATGGGGCGAGACAGGTTAAGGCGGCGTTTAGTCGTCGGGGGCGTGTATCGCGGAGGACGCGGGGCCTCGTCGAAAGTCGGCAATGTCGGCGGATCAACACAGTGTTCCTGCGAAAGCAGGAACCCAGGGGCCAAGCAGGACAACAGCTGACGGCATCCGGAACCCTGGGCTCCTGCGTTCGCAGGAGCACGGGTGGAGTTTGCCGAGGTCGCGCGGAGGCTTCACCCGAACCGATGCAATACGGCGGCGCTTACATAAAAGGCACACAGAGGCCGGTTAGCCTGCGCGGATGGGGACCATGCCAGCTCGTGATGGCCGGATGCGATCGGCGCTGGCGGCGGCAGTCTCGCCCTATCTGCTCGCGCATTTCGCCAAGAGCCAATTGTGGCATGCCAGCACCTTGCTGTTCGGCTTCTTCCTCACCGAGGCCTGCGGCCTGAACGCTTCGGCGATGAGCCTGGTGATGGCCGCGACGCTCGCGCTCAACGGCGTGGTCGATGCGGCGCTGGGGGTGCACTGGCGCGGGCGGATGAGCGGTACCGACGGCGCGGCGCGGTTGCAGCTTGGCGCCACGCCGGCGACCTGCCTGTTCTTCCTGTCGTTCTGCGCGACGCCGTTGATCGGGGCGGAACTGCGGCTGCCGTGGGCGCTGGCGACCTTGCTCGGGTTCCGCGTCGCCTATCCGTTCATCGACGTGCCGCAGAATGCGATGGTCGCGCTGGCGCCGCTCGACGAGGACGGGCGCTGCACGCTGCTCGCGCGGCGCAACGTCGCTTCGGGGCTTGCCAGCATCGCGGTCGGTGGCTGCGGCGGGCCGCTGCTGATCCACGGCCATGCCGATCTCCCGTGGCTGGCCTGGGCGACGACCCTGTCGCTGCTGGTCTGCGCGACCGGCTGGTGGCTGGCGCGCACGCCGGTCACCGGGGTCGCGGGGCCGCCGGCGCAGTGCGACGGGGACGGCGCAAAACTGCGCTTCACGACGATCCTCGCCGCGTTGACGGTAATGGTGGCGGCGGGTTCGTTGTTCCGCGCGCTCGAGCCATATTACGCCGCTTATGCCGCGGGGGGTGTCGGGCTGCTGCTGTGGGCGGGAATCGGCGGGCTCGTCAGCCAGCCGGCGTGGCTCGCCTGCCGGCGCCGGGTGCGGACCAGCGGCGCCTTGGGCGCGGCGGCGCTGGCGTTGCTGCTCGCGGCGCTGATCCTGCTCGGTCCGCTGCGGACCACGGCGGCGGGCGTGATCCTCGCCGGGCTCGGCTTCGGTGCGGGGACGAGCGGCCTGTGGCTGATGCTATGGGCGGCGATGATGCACCGCGCCGCGGCGGGCGGCGCGACTGGCTATGTCGGCGTCTTCACCTGCGTGTCGAAGCTGGCGCAGGCGGCGGCGATGCTGCTGCTCGGCCATGTCCTCGCCGGCTCCGCCTATCGCGATACGCTCGCCGATCCGCACTCGCCGCCGTCGCTGCTGATCGTCGCGGCGTTGACGACGCTGGCGGCGACGTGCGTCGCGCTCGCGCTCGCCTGCCGACACCGTGCAGCGTCCGGCGCGAGACTGCGGGCGGCGGTCAGCGGCAGCTAGGCGATTCGGTGCCGTCGGTCCCGAACCGCCAGATCGTCGTCTGCCGATAGGTCTGGCCCGGTCGCAGGATCGTCGTCGGGAATTGCGGATGATGCGGACTGTCGGAGACGTGCTGCATCTCCAGCGCGACGCCGTCGCCGGGCTGGTAGACGTGGCCGCTCGGCCCGGCGTCGCTGCCGTCGATATAGCCGCCGGTATAGACCTGCACCGACGGCTCGGTCGTCTCGATCGTCAGCGTCCGGCCCGACGCCGGATCGATCAGCCGCGCCACCGGCGCGAGCGTCCCGACGGGCTTGTCGAACAGCCAGGCGTGATTGTAGCCGCGACCCTTGAGCACCGGGCTGGCGATCCGCTCGCCGATGCGGCGCGGGCAGCGGAAGTCCATCGGCGTATCGGCGACCGGCGCCAGCGCGCCGGTCGGTATGCCGCCGGCATCGGTGACGATCGCTTGCGCCGCCTTGAGCTGCAGCCACTGGCCGAACACGCTGCCGCTGCCCTCGCCCGCGAGATTGAAATAGCTGTGGTTGGTGATGTTGAGCGCGGTCGGCCGGGTGGTGCGCGCGGTATAGTCGATGTGCAGCGCATTGTCGGCGGCGAGCCGGTAGCGCACCGTCACCGTCAGGCGGCCCGGAAAGTTCTGGAAGCCGTCGGGGCTGACCAACGTAAAGGTCGCGCGGTCGCCGCCCGATCGGCGGCTCACGCGCCAGTCCGCGGTGTCGAAGCCGAACGGGCCGCCGCCATGCAGCGCGTTGGCGCCGTCGTTGGCGACCAGGCTCACCGTCCGGCCATCGATCGCGAAGCGCGCGCCGGCGATCCGCCCGGCATAGCGCCCGATCGTCGCGCCGAACCCGTTCTTGCGGATCTTGGTCCGATAATCCGCGGCCCTGGGATAGCCGAGCACGACATTGGCGACGCGGCCGGTCCGGTCGGGCACCTCGATCGCGGTCACGATCGCACCCTGCGGGATCAGGCGGACCGCCATCCCCTTACCGCTGCGCAGCGTGATCGTCGGATCGGCCGGGGTCGGCGCGGTGGCGGCGGCGAGGAGCAGGAGAAGCATCACTGGCCGGTTCTATGGCAGTGCTTCCATCGGCGCGAGCTTCTTTTCACCTTGGTTGGCGCGCCGACGGGGTACGATTCTTGAACATCGGATACAGCCAAGGTTCAGCGCTTATGCTTAATATCGCCGCCATGATTGACTCCGATCTGCCAGCAACCGGGCCGCAAACGCCGCAGGCGACGCCCAAGATCAAAGGCGTGGCCGACGACATGGCCGCGATCTTCGGGCGCGAAGTGCGCAGCGCGCCCGCGGCACTGCCGGTCCTCGCCCACCCGGAACGACTGCGTCGCAGGCGTCGCCCGTGGCTGGCGATGCTCGCCGCCGGCGGCGTGCTGACGATGCTGACCGCGGGAATCGTCGGCGGCAGCAACGTCATGGAGGCACCAGTCGCCGTGCCGGCGAAGCGCGTCGCGACGAAGCGACCGCAACCCCTGCCGCAACCCGCCGCCGTACCGGCCGTCGCGCCGCAGCCGGTCCAGATCGCCGACGCCACTCCAGCTTTGCCGCCCTCGCCCGACGCCGGCACGGAAGACGCGCCGGTGACGCCCGAGGCCCCCGCCCCCCGTCCTTATACGCCGGCGCGGGAGATGAGTATCGACGCGCCGCCGCGCCCGGTTGCGCCCCGCGTCGAACGGCCGAGCTCTGCACCCGAGCGTGCCGCCTTACTGGCCACCGCACCGGTCCGCAGCGCCTGTTTCGACGAGGCGAGCTGCCTTGCGCCGCAATTGCGCAGCGCGGAGCGCACCGTCGCGATCGCCTACGACCAGGCGACGATGGCGCAGGTCCGTGCCGGCACGCTGCGCGATTATCGGGACGAATGGCTCCGCGCCCGCCGCGTCGCCGTCCGGCGGCCGCGCGAGGCGTTGCGCATCTATGGCATGATCGCCGCCGACCTGCGCGTCTTCGCCGAGGACGCGCCGGCGGGGGATCGCGTGGCGCTGCAATGATCGGCTTCCGGCGCGAGCGGCTCGCGCCGGCGGACGGCGTGCGGGCGGGCGTGCAGCCGCTCTATGCGATCGGCGACGTCCACGGTCGCTACGATCTGCTGCATGCGCTGCTCGCCGAGATCAACCGCGATGCGGCGGAGCGCTATCCGGGCGTGACGCCGCTGCTGGTGCTGTGCGGCGATTATGTCGATCGCGGGCCGGCGTCCGCCGAGGTGCTCGCCGCGCTGACCTGGCTGCTGCGCTCGACCGCCGTGGAAGCGCGGCTGCTCGAAGGCAATCACGAAGCGATGCTGCGCGACTTCCTCGAACGGCCGACCGATCATGGCCGCTGGCTGGCGGTCGGCGGCGCCGCGACGGTGCGATCGTACGGCGTCGACCTGCCCGAGCCGGCCGAGCTGGAACGGCCGGCGGCGCTGACCGCGCTGCGCGACAGCCTGCTCGATGCGATGCCGACCTCGCATTATCATCTGCTTCTCCGGCTCGAACTGCTGATCGAGATCGGCGATTATGCCTTCGTGCACGCCGGTGTCGTGCCCGGCGTCGCGCTGCACGCCCAGCGCCGCGACGACCTGCTGTGGATCCGCGAGGGGTTCCTCGACCATCCGAAACCCGCCGCGTCGATCATCGTCCACGGCCACACGTGGACGGGCGACCGGCCGACGGTATTGCCGCACCGTATCGGCATCGACACCGGCGCCTACAAGACCGGCGTACTCACCGCGTTGCACCTGTGCGAGGATCGCGCCGAGATCATCCAGGCGATCGACGGGAGCACCGCGCGCTGACCGGATTCAGGAATAGCGTTCCTCCGTCCAGGGATCGCCGCGCATGTGATAACCGTTGACCTCCCAGAAGCCGGGCGCGTCGGCGCCGAGGATGTCGATGGCACGCAGCCATTTGGCGCTTTTCCACAGATAGAGATGCGGGACGAGCAACCGCGCCGGGCCGCCATGCGCGCGCGTCAGCGGCGCACCGTCCCAGCTGTGCGCCACCATCGCCTGCTCCGCCGCGAAATCGGTGAGCGGCAGATTGGTGGTGTAACCGTCATAACCGTGCAGCATGACGAACGCCGCCGCGGCGCTCGGCTGCACCACGTCGAGCAGGTCGCGCGTCGCGACGCCGGCCCATTCATTGTCGTAGCGCGACCAGGTCGTGACGCAGTGGATGTCCGACCGGTCCTGCGTCTGCGGCAGAGCCATGAACGCCGCCCAATCGAGCGTCACCGGCCGCTCGACCAGGCCGCCGATACGCAATTCCCACCGGTCGGTGGCGATATCCGGCTGGCGACCGAGATCGAGCACCGGCCAGTCGCGCACCAGATGCTGCCCGGGCGGCAAGCGCTCGTCCTCGGGTCGCGCGCCATGGCCGGTCAGGAACTTGTGCTCGCTCGCCCAGCGCCGCTTCGAGCGGGTCAGCTTGCTGTCGGGCGGCGTCGCATCGTCGGTCATGTCGATCTCCGTTCTGCCGTACATCCCGCATCATCGCCCCCGATGGCAAGCGGGATGACGGGCAGGTGAATTCCGCGTCACGATGACGCCTCGGGGGCACGGCGAGGTTGAACGCGGCGGGTCGGCGACCGATCTCCTCCGCCGTTCACCGCGAGGACGAAACATGACACCCGACGAACGCACCCTTCTGACGAATTTCCTCAACGAGCTGGTCGCGACGCGCGGCGTCGCCAAGGACAATGAGGCGGACGCGCTGATCCGGCAGGCGCTCGCCGCCAATCCCGACGCGGGCTACGTGCTGGTCCAGCATGCGATCGTCGCCGACCAGTCGCTGCACGCCGCGCAGGGCCGGATCGCGGAGCTGGAGCGGCAGGTCGCCCCGCCGGCACCATCACCCAGCTTTTTGCCGACCGACCGCGGACCATGGGGCGGGTCGCAACCCGCTTATGCGCCCCCGGCACCGGGGGCGCGGCCCGGCATCCTGTCGGGGGGCGGCGGCCTCGGCAGTTTCCTGCGGTCGGCCGGCACCACGGCGGCGGGCGTCGCCGGCGGCGAGATGCTGTTCAGCGGGCTTTCCGACCTGTTCGGCGGCCACCACGGCGGTGGCTTCGGCGGCGGTGGCCAGGGCTTTCTCGGCGCGCCAGAAGAGAATGTCGTGATCAACAATTACGGCGACGACGACGACAACAACGACAGCAGCGACTGGTAGGTGCCGGCGCGGGCCGTGCCGCGCCGGACCATCGTCACTTCCCGCTCGGCGTGGCCCGCATGCTGGTGTAGCGAAGCGCACGACACCGCCCCTGTGGGCGACCGATCGAGGCAGACGCATGGCCCGCAAGCACGGCAAATTCCGGTACGACGACGACCTCCCCGCCGAGGAGGAGGCGGCACCCGTGCCCCCCTGCTGGCTGTGCGGCCGGCCGACGGGCAAGACGATCGTCTGGCATCATCCGGTGCCCAAGAGCCGCGGCGGGCGCGACGTCGTGCCGATGCATCCGATCTGCCAGCAGACGGTGACCGCCAATTTCACCAATTCCGAGTTGCAGCGCCACGGCATGAACGCCGAGGGGCTGCTCGCCGACCCGGCGACGCGCAAGTTCGTCGACTGGGTGGCGAACAAGGACCCGGACTTTACCGCCACCATCACCAAGAAGCAGCGCTGACCCGGCGTCTATCGTGACGCGAGCGGGACCCCCTGCCGCGCCGGCAGCTCGGCGATGTCGGACGAATCCGACCAGATATTGATCCCGCCATCGACCGCGGCCGCGTCGATCGCGGCGAGTTCGTCCGCCGAGAATACCGGATTGTTCAGCGCGTTCAGCGAATCGTCGAGCTGGGCGACCGATCGCGCGCCGATCAGTGCGGAGGTGACGCGGGGATCGCGCAGTACCCAGGCGATCGCCATCTGCGCCAGCGTCTGGCCCCGTGCCCGCGCGATCCCGTCGAGCGCGCGGATCGCCGCCACGTTCGCCTCGCTGAGCAAGGTCTGCGACAGCGAACCGTCGCGACTGGCCCGCGCATCCCGCGGCACGCCATCGAGGTATTTTGCGGTGAGCATACCTTGTGCGAGCGGCGAAAAGGCGATGCAGCCGGTACCCAGATCCGCCAGCGTCGCGAGCAGCTCGCGTTCGATCCAGCGGTTGAGGATCGAGTAGCTCGGCTGGTGGATGAACAATGGCACCTTCTCCTCGGCGAGGATCGCCGCCGCCTGCCGGGTCAGCCCCGGCTCGTAGGAGGAGATGCCGACGTACAGCGCCTTGCCCTGGCGGTGGAGCTGCACCAGCGCGCCCATCGTCTCCTCCAGCGGCGTCGTCGCATCGACGCGGTGGGAGTAGAAGATGTCGACGTAATCGACGCCCATGCGCTTGAGGCTCTGGTCGCAACTGGCGATCAGATACTTTTTCGAGGAGCCGATGTCGCCATAGGGACCGGGCCACATGTCCCACCCCGCCTTGGTCGACAGGATCAGCTCGTCGCGATGCGCCCTGAAGTCGGTCGCGAGGACGCGGCCGAAATTCTCTTCGGCCGATCCGTAGGGTGGGCCGTAATTGTTAGCGAGGTCGAAATGGGTGACGCCGCGATCGAAGGCGCGACGCAGCACCGCGCGGCCGGTCTCGAAGACGTCGGTGCCGCCGAAATTCTGCCACAGCCCGAGGCTGATCGCCGGCAGGCGCAAGCCGCTGCGACCGGTGCGGCGATAGGACATGCCGGCATCGTAGCGGCCGGCAGCGGCGGTATAGGGTTCGGGAAAGGCCATGAAAAATCCTCGATCACGCAGCTGGGGAGACAGCGACCAAAGCCATCGCCCGGGCAAAAGGTTGCCGGATCGCCAACGACTACATCGCCAGCGGCTTGTCGTAGCCGGTCAGTTCCAGATAGCCGCGCCCGCCGGGCGTGCGCACCGCCCCCTCCCAATAGACCGGCAGGCCGCCGCGCCGCGCGTCGAGTTCCTGCGCGGCGAACAGCGGCGTCAGCCGGTGCGTCGTGACCTTGCCGTCAATGCGGATGCTGAGATCCTGCATCACCGGATAGACCGCCCCGGTGGCGCGGCTGCGCCAGGTGGCGACCGGCCGGAAGGCGACGTCCCCCGGCGCCAGCACCGTCGTCCGCCCATCGGGCCGGCGCAAGGATCCGCCCGTCCAGAGCGTCCCGCCGCCCTTGCGCCGAATGCGGAACGCCATCAGCGCCGATCCGTCGTCGAGGTTGAGGCCGGTCCAGTCCCAGCCCTGCGCCGCGGGGGCGAGATAGTTGGACGACCATTCGCGATCGAGCCACGCCTCGCCGGTCACCGCGACCGTGCGCCCACCGATCTGCACCTGCCCGGCGACCCGCAGATGCGGGATCGAATAATAATAGCTCGCCTCGTCGGGGCGTGGCCCCTTGCGGCTGTAGCCGCCGCGTCCCTGCGGCAGCGGCGGCTGCGTCGGCCGGAACGCCAGTGCCAGCCGGAAGCCGTCCGCCGTCACCGCGGTCTGCCAGCGCCCGTCGGAGGCGCGCCGCAACCGCCAGTCGCGGATCGCCACGTCGGCGTCGCCGGTCCGCGCCGCGGCGAGGCCGAAGCCCTGCCGCGCGGAGCGCTCGCCGTGCAGCAGCCGCCCGGTGGCCGGATCGGACAGCGCGGCATGCGCGAACAGCACCTGCCCGGCGGCGAACCGGCTGGGGTTGCGCGGATCGACCGGCGGACGCGTGCGGAAGAAGGTGACTTGGAAGCCGAGGTCGCGTCCCTCCGCGGTCTTCAGCCAGCCGGTGACGTACCACCATTCGGTCCGGAACGCGGGGTGCGCGCCATGATCGGCGGGAAAGCGCAGCACGATGCCGGGTCGCACCTGCGGATAGGGCGCCGCCGCCGGGGCCGCCACCGCGACCGCCGCCAGCCAGCCCGTCATCAACGCCAGCGGCTTCATCACCAATCCTCCCGTACCGAGGTGATCGCGCTACGTGCCGTCGCGCGCCGCCCGGCGAGCACCGCCGTCACCGCCGCCGCCCCGGTCAGCGCCGCGGCGACGCCGACCAGCGTGCCGAACGGGATGCGGGTCGTCATCGTCCAGTTGAACGACTGCGGATTGATGACGTGGATCAGCACCTGCGCCAGCAGCAGGCCGAGGCCGATGCCGGCGAGCGCCCCGGTCAAGCCGACGATCGCGCCCTCGATCCCGAGCATCGCGGTCAACTGGCGGCGCGTCAGGCCGAGGTGGCGGAGCATGCCGAATTCGCGCTCGCGGGCGATCGTCTGTGCCGACATCGTCGCCGCCACCCCCGCCAGCCCGACGAAGATCGCCACCGCCTCGAGCAGATAGGTCACCGCAAAGCTGCGGTCGAACAGCGTCAGCGCCAATTGCCGCAACGTCGCCGGCCGGGTGATCTCGACCTGCCCGCGCAAGCTCGCGGGCAGCCGTGCGGTGAGCGCGGCGGCGACGCGGCCGGCGTCCTGCCCCGGCGTCAGCATCACCGATATCTCGTCGCGGCCCTCGTCGCCGGTCAGCCGCTGATAGTCGCGCTCGTCGACCAGCACCGCGCCCGCCTGCCGTCCATAGTCGCGCCAGACGCCAGCGACGACGAAGCGGGTGCGGCCGGCGATCGGCAGTTCGATCGTCTCACCGGGATCCCAGCCGTACAAACGCTGCGCCGGCTCCGACACCCAGACCGGCAAGGCACCGCGCGGCAGCGATGGCGCACGGTCGATCAGCACCAGCAGCGGATCGCGACCGCCCCGCTCGGGCCGCGCGATCAGGCTGACCGGTGGGCGGTCGGCGGCAATCGTCAGCGGCAATTGCCGGCTGAATGCCACCGTCGCGATGCCCGGCGTCGCCGCCAGCCGCGCGCGCGTCGCCGGATCGAACGACGCCCCCGCGGTGGTGCGCGCGTAGAGATCGGCGCCGAGCACGTCGCCGAGCCAATCGTCCACCGCGCCGCGGAAGCTCGTCACCATCGTCGCCATCGCGATCATCAGCGCGGTCGACGCGACGATGCCGCACAGCGCGGTCGCCGCCTCGCCCGGCGCGCCATGCAGGTGCCGCACTGCCAGCAGGCGCGGCACGTCGCCACCGCCGCGACGCGCGAGCGGCGCCAGCAAGGTCCGGGCGAACCACGGCACGCCCGCCACCCCGCCCGCCAGCATCAGCGCCATGCCGACGAAGCCGAACAGCGGCAGGCCGGCGACCGCGGGTAGCAGCGCCGCCGCCGCGCCGGCGGCGAGCAGGGTCGCGGCGGGCCACCAGGCGACCGGCCGGCGCGGATCGAGCACGTCGCCGGCGTTCTTCAGCGCCGCCGCCGGCGCCGCCCGCGCCGCGACGCGCGCCGGCAGGGCGCTGCCGAGGATCGCCGCGGCCAGACCGAGCGCGAAGAAGCCGAACGCCGCCGCGGGCTGGAAAACGACCTGCGCACGACCGCCACCGAAATAGCCCGCGCCGAGATCGCCGCCGAACCAGTGCAGCGCCGCCCAGGCGAGGCCGTAGCCGGCGAGCAGACCCGCGGCGGCCCCGACCAGCCCGATCGCGACGCCCTCCACCACCACCGCGGCGATCACCCCGCCGCGCGGCATGCCGAGTGTCCGCAGCAAGGCGAAGGCGCGCTGCCGGCGAACCACCGACAAAGATTGCGCCGAATAGACGAGGAAACCGCCGGTCAGCAGCGCGACCAGCGCCAGCATGTCGAGATTGACGCGATAGGCGCGCGACAGCGCATCGCCCTGCGCGTTCTGCGACGCCGGAGAGGACAGCACGGCATCGGCGGGCAGCAGCGCGCGCAGCGCCGGCTCGGCCGCGTCGCGATCGGACATGGCGAGATCGAGCCGGTCGATCCGCCCCAGCCGGCCGAACCGCCATTGCGCCGCGGCGATGTCGATCACGCCGACCGCGGTCTCGTCCGCACCCGGCAGCGTCCCCGCGATCCGCAGCGGTACCGTCCGGCCATTGGCGGTCGCCTGCACGATTTCCCCGACCCGCGCCTTCGTCTGCGCGAGCGCGCGGCGGGAGAGGAACAGCGCCGCCTCGTCGAACACGCCGTCGTTGCCGGTATCGGGGCCGGCGGGGCGGATGCGGATCAGCGACGGCGTCACCGCCGCGGCGCGGATCACGTCGATGCCGAGCAGCGTCAGGCGCGTGCCGCCGATCCGCGCGTCGAGGCTGACGACCGGGCTGGCATCGGCGACGCCGCGCGCCGTCGCCACGCGCGGATACAGCGCCTCGTCGAAGCCGAGCGGACTGGTCGCGCGCACCGACAGTTCGGCTGCGCCGCTGATGCCGCGCATCGCGCCGTCGAACGACGCCAGCGCCGATCCGTTGACGAGATGCACCGCGAACCCCAGCGCGACGCCGACCGCGATCGCCACCGCCGTGGTCAGGAAGCGCGCCGGATGGAACCGCCACTCGCCGCCGATCAGCCAGCCGAGCGCCAGCCGTCCCCGGATCAGCCCGGCGCGCTCAGCCACGCCGATCGACCAGTCCGTCCGCGCCGAGCGTCAGCACGCGGTCGGCGATCGCCGCGCTCGCCTCGGAATGCGTCACCATCACGCCGGCGGCGCCATGACCGCGCACCGCGGTGGCGAACAGCGCCAGTACCCGCGCCGCGGTATCGGGGTCGAGATTGCCCGTCGGTTCGTCGGCGAGGATCAGCGACGGGCGATGGACCAGCGCCCGCGCGATCGCGACCCGCTGCAACTCGCCGCCCGACAGGTCGCGGGCATAGCCGGCGCCGCGCCCGTCCAGCCCGACCGCATCGAGCATCGCATCGGCCCGCCGGTCGGCCTCCGCCGCGTCCGGCGAGACCAGCGCCAGCGGCAAGGCGACATTCTGCCGCAGCGTCAGATAGGGCAGGATATGGAAGGCCTGGAAGACGAAGCCGATCCGCTCGCGGCGCAGCCGCGTGCGCGCCGCCTCGTCGAGCGTGCCGAGATGGATGCCGTCGATCGCGACTTTGCCCTCGTCGGCGCCGTCGAGCCCGGCGAGGATGTTGAGCAGCGTCGACTTGCCGACGCCGGATTCGCCGATGACCGCAACCAATTCCCCCGCCGCGACCGACAGGTCGAGATTGCGGAACAGCCGTCGCGGTCCGGGCACCGATTTGCCGAGCGCGCGCACCGCGAGCAACGGCCGCTCGCCGTCTCCATCACTCGTCCCAGCGTCCATGCTCATCGTCCCGCCCCCCGCTGCGCGCACCGCAGGCTGCGCCGGCACCTAGTCGGTACATCTGGTCGCCCATTCGGTTCCCGCCGCTGTCGGGCGCGCAACGCGAAGGTATTGCGAACCCGCAAGTAACGCAGGTCGCAGGCGATGATGAGGCTCGGCCGGTTTCCCCGCCAGATCCGTCACCCCGGAACCAGTCCGGGGTGACGGAGTGGGCTTGGATAGCGCCGGGCCCATGTGAACGGCCATACGCGATAGCGCCGCGATGTACCCCGGCAGAGGTCGCCCTCTTCAGCGTTCCCGTGGAGGCGGAACCTTGGCAAACCCAAGCCAGTGCTCCCGCGAAGGCGGGAGCCCAGGGCCAAGCAAAACAACATCCTATAGCGTGCGTGACTCCTGGGCTCCCGCCTGCGCGGGAGCACTGATCGTGTTTTTGGAGGTTTCACCCCACGGCAGGTAACACACCAATTTTGCAAGAGGTCTCGCAACGCGGCGCTTGCACTCCACCGGCAACCTCCCGCACCACAAGCGTATGGTCAGCACCGCCCCCGCCCCGTGAACCGGCATCATACCCCACGGCCGGCGCTGGCACCCGGGCGGATGGCCGCACCGGCGGCCCTGCGCCCGGTGCGCCCGCGCTTCTATCGCGCCGGGCGGCTCGGCCCGCTCACCACGCTGGCGATCCGCGCCGCCGCCGTGCTGCTGCTCGTCGGCATCGCGCTCGGCGGTCACTGGATCGACCGGGCGGGCCTGCGCGACAATACCGACGGCGCGGTCAGCTTCCTAGACATCGTCTATTTCACCGTCATCACCGTGACGACGGTCGGCTATGGCGACATCGTCCCGGTCAGCGATTCGGCGCGGATGTTCGATACGTTCGTCGTCACGCCGATCCGCATCTTCGTGTTCCTCATCTTCCTGGGAAGCGCCTACAGCTTCATGCTGCGGCAGGGATGGGAGCGGTGGCGTATGGGACTGGTCAGGCACGAACTGAAGGATCACGTCATCGTCTGCGGCTTCGGCCGCTCGGGCTCGGCGGCGGTCGGCGAATTGATCGAACGCGGCCATCAGCCGGAGCGGATCGTCGTGGTCGACGCCAACGCCGACCGGCTGCGCCTCGCCGAGGCATGGGGCGTCGCCACCGTCGAAGGCGATGCGACCCACAACAAGGTGCTCGAAACCGCCAAGGTCGGTGCCGCGCGCAACGTCATCATCTGCCCCGGCCGCGACGACACCGCGGTGCTGATCATCCTCACCTGCCGTCGCCTCGCGCCGCATGCCGGCATCGCCGTCTCGATCGCGGCGATCGAGAACGAGTTGCTGGCGCGCGACGCCGGTGCCAGCATCATCGTCAACCCGGTGAGCTTCGGCGGCCAGTTGCTCGCGCAATGCACCGCCGGCCCGCACGTCGCCGACTATGTCGCCGACCTCGTCACCCGCGGCGGCCAGATCGAATTGCGCGAACGCCCGGTTCGCGCCGACGAGATCGGCACCGCGCCGCGCGACGGCACCCACGGCCAGATCGTCCGCATCTATCGCGACGACCGGGCGATCGGCGTCCTGCAACCCGAGGCGCGCGAGCTGCGCGCCGGCGACTGGGTGATCGAGCTGGTCGAGGCCGCCGATGCGACCAAGATCTGAACCGCGGCGATGCAGGAGCTGACCCTCGCCGTCGTCGGCATCGACTTCGCCAATGCCGACGGCAGCAACCGCCGCTCCGAAACGATGATGACGCTGCCCGGCGAGCCGGTCGCCCTGGTGCCGGAACCGAAGAACAAGCACGACGGCAATGCCATTGCGGTCATCGGCCCGCGCGGCGTGCAGCTCGGCTATCTCAGCGCCGAGCGGGCGCCTTATGTCGGCATGCGCCTGAATCGCGGCGAAGCGGCGGCGGCGATCTTCCAGGGCATGGACGGCAATGCGGCCTATATCCGGCTGCGCTTCGGCGGCGGCCAGCCGACCTTGCCGACGCCATCCGCGCCGGCGCGACGGTCCGCACCTTATGACCCCGACGCCTTCTATCCCGATGACGACGGGCCGGAATGGGGCGCCTGACCGCCTAGCGCAGGCCGAAACCGGCGGCGCTGCTCTCGCCGTCATCGGTCCGCTCGCGTCCGGCGAGGATATTCTCCAGTTCGGCGAGCGTATGCGGCACGTCGAGATGCTGCGCCCCCAGGAACAGGCGGCTGCCCTCGCCCTCTGGCACTGCATGGGTCAGTTTGTCGATATCGACCAGCGCCTTGCCCGTGGGCAGTATCTCGATCTGAACGAACCGCATCGTCTTCTCCCAGTCGCACCGCATCGGCGCGTCGGCAGGAAACGAACCACCGCCGCGAAAGACGCGTGGGCGGAAACCGTCATCGGGCGTTATAGCCGTCCGACCGTGCAGGAGCCTCCATGCCAAGACCCGAAATCCTCCGACCGCGCCATGCCGGCGAGCCGCGCTGATCCATGGCAGAAGTGGTAATCAGCCCGAGCGGGCCCGGCGCGATGGAAGCCGGCCTGATGATCGACGAGACCGGCACCCGCTTCGTGGTGCTGACCTTCAACGAGCCCGATGCCGATCCGGTGCTCGTCACCTTCACGGTGCCGATCTTCCAGGATTACGTCCGCCATCTCGTCAAGACCGCCGAGGCGGCGGCAGACGAGCTCAACTGGGTGGTGCCGGACTGATCCGCCACGCCGCCGACCGCCCGTGTCTGTCCGAGGAGACCAAAGATCGCCCATGCCAGCAACGTCGTCTATTGCGACGGCCCCAACAGCCCGCATGCCTTCGACATCATCGCACTGCAGCCGCGCAACGGCACGCTCGATGCGAAATGCCCGATCTGCCACGGCTACGGCCAGTGGAACGTCGAGATCGACCTGGTCAGCTTCCGCTGCAAGCGCGCGATCTGCGACACCTGTCACGGCGCCGGCTGGATCGAGACGGGCAACGACCCCGTCGGCCATGCCGACATCGTCATGGCACCCGACGGCTATCCGCAATGGGTGGTCACCTTCGACCGCCCGCAGGAAGCCGGACCGGCACCGAGCGACCCCGCCGCACCGCTGTCGCCGGAATGATGCTGGAACTCTGCGAATGCCGTCATCAGCGGCATGCCGACCATGGCCGGTTGCGCTGCTGGTGACCCCTACGGGAATCGAACCCGTGCTTCTGGATAGGAGAACTGGAGAAGCTCCCGCGGCGATTCGTCGAGCTACTCTATGAACGCACGGGGTGGCCGTTCCAGACGACGGCCGCGTTACAGGAGCGCCTGCGCGCGCTGATGGCGAAGGAGGCGGTCCAGCAGGTGCACGCGGACCTCGTCGCGCGCGAGGTGATTGGCGAGGGCTCGACCTTCACCTTCCACGGGCTGCGCAAGAACGCCTGCTGCTACCTGCTCGAACGCGGCCTTAATGACAGCGAGGTCGGCGAGGTACTGGGCATGTCTCCCGAAATGGTGAGACATTATGGAAAACGTGCAAGAGCGTTGATGATAGCTCGGGGAGCGGCCGTACGGATGACGTCAGGCGTTATGATCCCGCTACGACAGCAGAATCAAGCATCTGCTCACGCGAGCTTTAAACCTTCCACTGCCACACGGCCTTCGGAAAAGAAATCGTAAAGTCTGCTAACGCGGCGCTCGGTTGCAAGCAGTACTTTTGCTGTCACAATTGCATCCTCACCTGCCATTCGCTTCAAGGTGCTGTATGCAGTTGCGCCGAGAACCTTGCCTAAGTCTTTCCCTCTCGACTCAACTTCCTTCAAAACACTATCGGTAGCAAAGTCACCCCGCTTGCGAGCGCCAAGCAGCTTGAATTCTTGAAGATAGCTCCAAAGGTGGTCATAGGCCTCCATAATAGCTCGGCGGTTACGCCCGAAGTGATCTACCAAGCTGATCAACTTTTCAAAGGCTTCCGCTTCACCCACGACATCCATGTATCCGGGGGATGCCCATTGGATCGCCTTGATGTCGGGACGAGCATCTTCACCACCAGCTTTTGCCAGCGATCGGAAAAAACCGACGTAGCTTCCGCCACCTTCCCATGGTTTTACAAAAGCTTTTACAATATCGCGCTTCTTCTCAACCGGTGTATTGGCATCCGCAAATTCTTCAACACCTTGCGAAAAGGCATAGAGATCGGAAATTTGAGCATGAAACCTGCTGAACTCCCGCATGTCCCATTCGCCATTAACTAGAAAGCGTTGGACATCGCGTGGCGCAGTCGGGAAGGCCTCATACTCTTCTGAGTGGTCCCGAGCAAAGAACCCATGACCTGGCACATACATGCTGATCCGCTTCTGCGTTAGCTCGACATTGCGGAGCTTTACCTTAACTGGGTCAAGGCTCGGCAAATCAAAATGATACCAAGTCCACCGGTCAGGCCGCAGAAACAAGAAACGAAGATCGAACTTTCCCCGCAGATAATTTCTGAACTGCGCTACGCTAACCTTAGCTCCGAAATATCCCGAACCGTCGATGTTACTCGCAGAAACAGCGATGACTTTGCTAAATTTATTGAAATCGAGAACGACCACTTCGGGTTCCGAAGACCAGAAAAGCACTTGCTCAAAGATGGCCCAACCATCAGCAGTCGTGGCACTTTTCTCAACCACCGTCGTCATTGCGAGAAGTCCTTGAGCTCAACGACATGTACGCTGACGTTCGTTCCGGCGGCCGGCCAAAAGTCGACATGGCTTCCTTTAGTGATGTGCGCGCCCGCATCGTCGGGGATCTGGAGGCGCACAGCATGCGTACAATGCTGCAAGTTCTTCAACTGCATCTGCGCCACTGGATTCCTCGTGAGCGACAAAGAGGCCCACCGGCACTCGAGCTTGGGAGACGGGCATTTTGGCTCCCCACGCTGCGCATGCGATTTCCAATCGTAAGATGATGGCTTCTCGCCTTCGATGACACGCCAAACATCGCGAAGTGCATGGGTCTGATGGGGCACCGGTGGGCAGCTGAGCGGCAGATCGGAGAACTTCATACAGCAACAGACTGGAGGAACAAGATTAACAAAAGCAAGCTCAATCGTGAAAAACGTCGGACCAACGAAGCTCGACCGTACGAGACTGATAAAGCCGCAAAGAAGACCGGGGGCAAACTAGAGCCGGCACCGGGGGCAACTGGTCACCAACGGCAAGCCAAGAATGGCTATTTTCTGCCGTTGGTGACCCCTACGGGAATCGAACCCGTGCTTCAGCCGTGAAAGGGCCGCGTCCTAACCGCTAGACGAAGGGGCCAGCGAGGGGTGCTGCTAGAGGGGGGTCGGCGATCGGTCAAGGGGTTGTGATGCATCAATTCGCCCAGGCGGCGTCTTCCAGGTGCATTTCCGCGGCCGGGCGGCTGCCCCAATCGTCGATCCTGGCGCGGCCGGCGAGCCATAGCCGGCGGTGCGGCGCGGCGGCGAGCAGCGCCTGCCCCAGTGCGGTGTCGGCGGCGCGGAACGCCACCGCCTTGAAGCTGCGGCCGTCGTCGCCCGCCACCACCGCACGGACGTGGCCGTTGCCGACGATGTCCGCCTTGATGATCCGCACCGGCCCGGCGGCGATCCGCGGCGCCGGCCAGCCCATGCCGTACGGTCCGCCGACATCGAGCGATTCGACCAGCAGCGGGTTGATCCCGCCGGGCGCGAGCACCGCGTCGACCAGCAACGCCCGCTCACCGATCGCGCGGTCGACGCCGGCGGCCAGCCGCACTTCGAGGAAATCGGCGAAGGCGGCGATGCCGTCGGCGGCGATCGTCAGCCCCGCCGCCATCGCATGGCCGCCGCCGGCGACGAGCAGGCCCTGCTCCTTCGCCGCGAGCACCGCCGCGCCGAGATCGACCCCGGCGATCGACCGGCCCGAGCCCTTGCCGAGCCCGTCCTCGCCGATCGCGATGACGATCGCCGGCCGGCCGAACTTCTCCTTCAGCCGTCCGGCGACGATGCCGATCACGCCGGGATGCCAGCCCTCGCCGGCGACGACGACGACGCGGCGGCCGTTGTTGGCGAGCAGCTCGGCGGCTTGCTGCACCCCCGCCTCGATCAGACGGCGCTCCTCGTTGAGCCGGTCGAGTTCCTCGGCGATCGTACGCGCCTCGTCGGGATCGCGGGTGGTGAGCAGCCGCACGCCTAGATCCGCGCGGCCCACCCGCCCACCGGCGTTGATCCGCGGCCCGAGCGCGAAGCCGAGGTCGCTGCACGTCGGCGCGCGGGTCAGCCGCGACGCCTCGATCAGCGCGGCGAGGCCGATATTGCGGCGCTGCGCCATCACCTTCAGCCCCTGAGCGACGAAGGCGCGGTTGAGGCCACGCAGCTGCGCGACGTCGGCGACGGTGCCGAGCGCGACGATGTCGAGATGGTGAATCAGATTGGGCTTGGGCCGATCGGCGAAGAAGCCGCGTGCCTCCAGCGTGCGCAGCAGCGCTGCGGCGAGCAGGAAGCAGACGCCGACCGCGGCGAGATGGCCGTGCGCCGCGCCTTCGTCCTCGTCGAGCCGGTTGGGATTGACCAGCGCATGCGCCAGCGGCAGCGCGGCGGCGCATTTGTGGTGGTCGACGACGACAACGTCGACCGGGTGCGCGTGCGCCATCGCCAGCGCCTCGAACGCCTGTGCGCCGCAATCGACGGTGACGATCAGCGACGCCCCCTCCCCCGCGAGCCGGACCAGCGCGTCGCCCGACGGGCCATAGCCTTCGAGCAACCGGTCGGGGATGTATGGCCGCGCCTCGAGCCCGAGATCGCGCAGCACGAGGATCATCAGCGCCGCCGAGGTCGCGCCGTCGACATCGTAATCGCCGAACACCGCGACGCTCTCGCCCGCCTGCACCGCATCGGCGAGGCGGATCGCGGCGCGGTCCATGTCGCGGAACACCGACGGGTCGGGCATGAAGGCGCGGATCGACGGCGCGCGATGCTGGTCGAGCGTCTCGCGCTCGGCGCCACGCGCGAGCAGCAATTGCGTGACGAGATCGTCGGCACCGAAACCGTCGCGCGCGTCGGCGGCGAGGCTGCGCCAATGCCAGGGCTGGCCGAGAATCGAATGCGATACGCCGAGAACGGGGGTCATGGGTGTCGAGGGGTTCCGGGAAAGGTGCCACGATCAGGCACCCTCATGCCTTAGGGCAGAACGGACGTTATCGTAACCATATTGCCCGAGGTACCTCTAGCTATTTGCTTCCTCGCTCGCATGCGCGTTTCGGAACCACCAGACCCAAAGCAGCGTCAGCGCCGATAGCGTCCCGATCGCCCGGACGAGCAAGGGCATCGCCGCCCAGGGCGGCGCCGACCCGCTATACCGGGCGAGGGCATAGCCGATCGCCAAGGTGAAGGCGCCGAACCGCGCCGGAGCGAGCGGCGCCAACCACCGTATTCCCCAGAAGGCCACCGCGGCGACCAATAGCGTCGAACCGAAGGCGTTCAGCAGGTGCGACAGCAAATCCATCGCCACAGGCTATGCCGCTCCGCGAACAATGGCCAGATCGAATAGCGCGCGCGACGGAGTGCCGACCCTATGCACCTTCGACACCGGCCCCCCGCCGCCCTATATGCGAGCCAATGGCCGATTCCTTCGATCTGGGCGAACCGCCGCAGCCCGCGGCCAAGGCCGCCCCCTATCGCGTGCTCGCGCGCAAATACCGTCCGCAGACCTTTTCCGAGCTGATCGGGCAGGATGCGATGGTCACCACGCTCGGCAATGCGATCAAGCGCGACCGGCTGGCGCATGCCTTCCTGATGACCGGCGTGCGCGGCGTCGGCAAGACCTCGACCGCGCGGCTGATCGCCAAGGCGCTCAATTGCGTCGGTCCCGACGGCACCGGCGGGCCGACGATCGATCCGTGCGGCGTCTGCGAACCGTGCCGCGCGATCGCCGAAGGCCGCCATATCGACGTCATCGAGATGGACGCCGCGAGCCATACCGGCGTCGACGACGTGCGCGAGATCATCGACGCGGCCCGCTATGCCGCGGTGTCGGCGCGGTACAAGATCTACATCGTGGACGAGGTCCACATGCTTTCCAAGAACGCCTTCAATGCGCTGTTGAAGACGCTCGAAGAGCCGCCCGCGCACGTCAAATTCCTGTTCGCCACCACCGAGGTGAACAAGGTGCCGATCACCGTGCTGTCGCGCTGCCAGCGCTTCGACCTGCGCCGCATCTCGGCGGAGCAGCTCGCCGCGCATTTCGCCTTCGTCTGTAGGCAAGAAGGCGTCGAGGCCGAACCCGAAGCGCTGATGCTGATCGCGCGTGCGGCGGAAGGCTCGGCGCGCGACGGCCTGTCGATCCTAGACCAGGGCATCGCCCATGCCGGGCTCGAAGGCGGCGGCGTGACCGCGGCGGCGGTGCGGCAGATGCTCGGCCTGTCCGATCGCGGCGCGGTACGCGACCTGCTCGCCCTCGTGCTCGCCGGCGATGCGGCGGGCGCCCTCGCCAGCCTGCGGCGGCAATATGATTACGGCGTCGATCCGCAGTCGGTGCTGCGCGCGATGCTCGAGAGCGTCCACGGCATCACGCTCGCCAAGGTCGGCACCGCCGAAGACCCGGCGCAGCCAGTCGAGGAGCGCAACGCGCGCGCCGAATGGGCGGAAAAGCTGTCCTTCCCTGCCCTGCACCGGCTCTGGCAACTCTTCCTCAAGGGGCATGACGAGGTCGCCAGGGCGGCACTGCCGATCGAGGCGGCGGAGATGGCGCTGCTGCGCGCGATCCACGCTTCGACCTTGCCCGATCCCGGCGAGCTGGCGAAGCAGATCGCCAGCGGCAAGCTCGGCGCGCTGGCGGCCCCTGCGGCGGCTGCCCCAGCAGCACCGGCCGCGCCGGTCGCTGCCGAACGGCCCGGCGCGCCTGCCGATTTTGAGGGCCTCGTCACCCTGCTTGAGGACAAGGGCCATTTCGCCGTCGCCGCGCAGCTCAGCCACGGCGCGCGCGTCGTCCGCTACGAGGCGCCCGAGCTGGTGCTCAGCGGATCGCGGCCGATGTCGGCGGATACGTTGCGCGACGTCGCAGAGGCGCTGAAGGCGGCGACCGGGCAGGTATGGAAGATCGTCTTGGAGGATGCGCCCGGCGCGCCTACCTTGCGCGAGAAGGCCAAGGCGGATGAAGAGGCGACACGGCAGGCGATCCTCGCCACGCCGCTGGTGAGGGCGGCCTTCGCGGCCTTTCCCGAGGCCGAACTGGAAGCCTGGCCGGGCAAACGGAGCAACGCATGAAGAATATCGACGAAATCCTCGCCATGGCGCAGAACGTCCAGAACGAGTTGCAGAAGGCGCAGGACCAGCTCGACACGATCGAGGTCGAGGGCGTCTCGGGCGGCGGCCTCGTCAAGGTCAAGGCGAGCGCCAAGGGCCGGATCATCAACATCGCGATCGACGATTCGCTGATCGAAGTGTCGGAAAAGCAGATGCTCGAGGATCTGCTCGCGGCGGCGTTCAACGACGCGCGGACCAAGGCGGACGCGGTGTCGGGCGCCGAAATGTCGAAGATGACCAGCGGCCTGCCCCTCCCGCCGGGCTTCAAACTGCCGTTCTGACCTTTCCTCACCAAAGACCGTCATCCCCGCGCAGGCGGGGATCCAGACGCGCGGATTTCTCTTGAGCCGCAACGCCAGCGTTTATGGATCCCCGCCTGCGCGGGGATGACGATGATTTGGGAGGAGCGGGAAGCCCCTTATCTCAAGCACCTATCCAGCCCGCTCCGCCGCACCACGCCGACGTAGCGCGACAGCGCGTTGCCGTGGCGGCGCACGAAGCCATGCGGGTCGATCGCCGCGCGCTTCTTGGGCAGCGGCAGCACCGCGGCGATCCGCCCCGCCTCGGTCGGCGACAGGTGCGACGCGTCGTGGTGGAAATAGCGCAGCGCCGCGGCATTGGCGCCATAGGTGCCGATCCCCGTCTCGGCGACGTTGAGATAGACCTCCATGATCCGCCGCTTGCCCCACAAGGTCTCGATCAGCACGGTGAAATAGGCCTCGAACGCCTTGCGGACATAGCCGCCGCCCTGGAACAGGAAGACGTTCTTCGCGGTCTGCTGGCTGATCGTCGAGCCACCGCGCAGCCGCTTGCCCTGCGCGTTGCTATAGGCGGCGCTGGCGATTCCCTTCCAGTCGAAGCCGTGATGCTCGCAGAAGCGCGCATCCTCGCCGGCGATCGCGGCGCGCGGCATGTCGGGGTCCATCTGCGACAGCGGCATCCAGTCCTTGGTGACGCTGCGCCCGCCGAGCAGGTCGCCCGCCATCGTCCAGGTGAACGGCGCCGGCACGAAGCGGTAGATGCCGACCCACAATATACTGATCGCGACGAAGACCAGACCGGCCTTGAACAGGAGGAGGAGGATGCGGATCATCCCCGCTCCTTACGGGGACGGCGCAGCCCCCTTCAAGTGGAGGATCGCGGCGGCGGCGGCGGTGCCGGTCCGATACGCGCCGTGCGCGGTGGAGAAATCGTGCGGCGAGCACGCCTCGCCGGCGAAGAACAGCCGGTCGTCGACCGGCGCGGCGAGGATCGCACGGGCGCCGGCCTGACCGACGCGGGCATGGCTGTAGCTGCCATGGATATACGCCTGCCCGCGCCAGTGCGTCGCGTGCAGCGGGACGAGCCGCTTGCGCCAATCCGCGCCGAGCAGACGGACCAGTTCCTCGATCGCGAAGTCGCTCGCGGCACGGCCGTCGGCCATCGCCTCGGCGCAGGCGCCGCCGAAGAAGCTCTCGACGATCGGCAGGCCGAAGGGCGACAGCCGGTGGCTCGCGGTGCAGGCGCTATGCGGATCGCCGATCAGATGCGCCTGCGCCGGCCATTCGGGGCGATCGACCGCGAGGAACACCTTGTCGGCAAGCCCCAGCGGCAGTCCCGCCGCAGCCTCTTGCTTCTCGGGCAGCGGCGGATCGAAGACGATCTCCGCATAAGCGGTGGTCGGGATGGCGAGGACGACGCGGTCGGCTGCGATCGTCCCGGCGGGGGTGTCGAGACGGATCGTCCGGCCGGCATGATCGATCCGCGTCACCGGCGTGTTCAGCCGCATCGGCACGTCGCCGGCGTGGTGGACGACCAGCGTGCCATAGCCCGCCGGCAACGCCCAATTGTCCTCGGTCGCCGCATCCTCATATGCCGCCCAATCGTGCAGCGAGACGCGGTCGAGCGGCGCACCATTGGCGTAGCCGGAGATCGCATCGATCATCGGCCGCCATGGCTCGTCCCCGGCGCTGACGAAGTCGGACAAGGGCCGGTCGGGACCGCCGAGCGCCGCATGGGCGGACTCGTCCCATCGTTCGTAAGCCGCGCGGAACGCCGCCTGTTCCTCCGGCGGATAGCCGAGGCCGCGCCATTGCACGCCCCAATTGGGCGACGAACGGTCGATCGTGACCCCCTCGCGCTCGGCGATCGCGGTCCATGGATTGCGTCCGGCGGAATGGAGCCAGCCGCAGCCGGCGTCGAGGACCGCCTCCCGGTCCGTTCGGGCTGAGCCTGTCGAAGCCCCGGTCTGCGGCGAAGACAGGCCCTTCGACAGGCTCAGGGCGAACGGGATAGGGGAAGCGGCGCGCTGCAAGTCCGACAGGCGGAGACTATGCGCTCGCCCGCCGAGCCGGTTCCCGGCCTCGACCAGCAGCACGTCCTCGCCGGCATCGCGGAGCCGCCGCGCCGCCGCAATACCGGCCGCACCGCCGCCAATCACGACGGTGCCGACCATCCTACGCCGCGAGCAGCCGCTTCTCGCCGGCGATGCGCATCATCGCCTTCTGGAGCTTCTCGAACGCGCGCACCTCGATCTGCCGGACGCGCTCGCGCGACACGCCATAGACCTGGCTCAGCTCTTCGAGCGTCTTCGGATCGTCGGTCAGTCGCCGCTCGGTCAGGATGTGCTTCTCGCGATCGTTGAGGTCGTCCATCGCCGACACGAGCATGCCGTGGCGGACGTCCGCCTCCTGCGCCTCGGCGACGACGCTGTCCTGCAACGGCGCGTCATCCTGCAGCCAATCCTGCCACTGGCCTTCGCCATCCTCGCGCATCGAGACGTTGAGCGACGTGTCGCCGCCCATCGCCATGCGGCGGTTCATGCTGATCACGTCGCTTTCGGCGACGCCGAGATCGGTGGCGATCTTGGTGATATGCTCGGGCCGCAGGTCGCCGTCCTCGAACGCATCGAGCTTCGACTTCATCCGCCGCAGGTTGAAGAACAATTTCTTCTGTGCCGCGGTGGTGCCCATCTTCACCAAGCTCCACGAGCGCAGGATATATTCCTGGATCGACGCGCGGATCCACCACATCGCATAGGTGGCGAGGCGGAAGCCGCGATCGGGCTCGAACTTCTTCACGCCCTGCATCAGGCCGATATTGCCCTCGGAGATCAGCTCCGACGTCGGCAGGCCATAGCCACGATAGCCCATCGCGATCTTGGCGACGAGCCGCAGGTGCGAGGTGACGAGCTGCGCCGCCGCATCGGTATCGCCATGCTCCTGGAAGCGCTTGGCGAGCATGAACTCCTGCTCGGGCGCGAGGATGGGAAATTTCTTGATCTCGGACAGGTAGCGGTTGAGGCTCTGCTCCCCGCCGAGGGCAGGAATCGTCGCGGGGACGTTGCTGCGGGCTGCCATGATCTGATCTCCCTTTCTTGCGGAGGCATTCGTCCCGCACTGCGGCGACGAACGGCTCGAACCTATACGTGAAGCTCGGTGAACAGTTCCTGCATATCGGCAGGCATAACGCTATCGAACGCCAAAGCGGTGGTTTTCACCGGATGGATGAACCCCAGATGCGCCGCATGCAAGGCCTGACGGCGGAAACCGAGGGTTTCGAGCAGCGCCTTTTGAGCTCCCTTTGTTCTACCATAGACCGGGTCGCCCAGCAAGGCGTGGCCGATCGACGCCATATGCACGCGGACCTGATGCGTCCGCCCCGTCTCCAGCCGGCATTCGACCAACGCCGCGTCGCGCAGCACCTGCATCGTGGTAAAATGCGTCACCGCACGCTTGCCGCCCTGGACGATCGCGATCTTCTTGCGGTTGGTCGCCGAGCGCGCGAGCGGTGCGTCGACCTTGCCCGCCGGCGGCCGCGGCACGCCGCCGACGATCGCGCGATAGCGGCGGTCGATACTGTGGTCGTGGAACTGGCGCGCCAGCCCCTCATGCGCACGGTCCGTCTTGGCGGCGACCATCAGCCCCGACGTGTCCTTGTCGATGCGATGGACGATCCCCGGCCGCGCGACGCCGCCGATCCCCGACAGCGAGCCCTGGCAATGATGGAGCAGCGCGTTGACCAGGGTTCCGTCGAGATTGCCCGCGGCGGGATGGACGACCAGCCCGGCGGGCTTGTCGATGACGATCAGATGCTCGTCCTCATAGGCGACGACGAGCGGGATATCCTGCGCTTCGTTATGCGGCAGCGTCGGCACCGGCACCGCGACCGCGAACGTGTCGCCCGCCGCCGCCTTCTTCGCGGCATCGCGGACCATTTGCCCGTCGCGGGTCACCGCGCCGCTGGCGATCAGCACCTTGAGCCGCTCGCGCGACAGCGTCGGCACCGCGTCGGCGAGCGCGCGATCCAGCCGCCAGCCGTTCGCCGCCGGTGCGATCGTCGCGTCGATGATGGAAACCCCCCGGTCCATGGGGTAGGGATGTGGGCATGACGGTGGCGATTACAAGCGATCTTGTCGGACAGATCCTGCGCGACGCCGCCGCTACGCCACAAGCCGAGGTCTGCGGCCTGCTGTTCGGCACCGCGACCGCGATCACCGCGATCCAGCCGTGCCGCAACGTCGCGGCCGATCCGGCTTGCTGGTTCGAGATCGACCCCGCCGCGCTGATCGCCGCGCATCGCGCGCAGCGCAGCGGCGGTCCGGCGATCGTCGGCCATTATCATTCGCACCCCAACGGCGATCCCCGCCCCTCCCCGCGCGACGCGGCGAGCGCCGCGCCGGACGGCGCCTTGTGGCTGATCGCCGCGGGTGGCGTGCTGCGCGGCTGGCGTGCCGGCGCTGGCGGTGCCGTCGAGGGACGGTTCGATCCCGTCGCGCTCGGCGACGACCCTTGCGCACCGGAGCCGGCTCGGCCACATCGGTCGTCGCTTTTTCGAGGAACCTGAATGTCCGTCAGCCCGGTCGATTTCGCCAGCCTGCTCTGTTCGCGGCTGTGCCATGACCTGCTCTCGCCGGTCGGCGCGCTCAACAACGGGCTGGAACTGCTGACCGACGAGACCGACGAGGAGATGCGCGCACGCGTCTTCCAGTTGCTCAGCGAGAGTGCCCGCGCCTCGGCCAACAAGCTCAAATTCTTCCGCCTCGCCTTCGGCGGCGCCGGCGGCTTCGGCGAGCAGGTCGACAGCCGCGAGGCGAAGGCGGCGATCGAGGGGCTGCTGATCGACAACAAGCGCACCACCTTCAACTGGTGGGTCGAGGCGGAGACGCTGCCCAAGGCGGCGCTCAAGGTGATGCTCAACCTGACGCTGATCGCCAGCGAATCGCTGGTGCGCGGCGGCACGCTCGACGTCGGCGGCGAGGAGAACAACGGCCAGCTCGAGATCGTCGTCAAGATCGAGGGGCCGCGCATCATCCTCGCGCCCGAATTGCGCACCGCGCTCAATCACGGCGAAGGCCCCGAGGGCGTCACCCCGCGCACCGCCGCGGCCTATCTCGTCCACAGCCTGGTGACGCAGGCCGGCGGCACGATCCAGATCAGCGAACCCACCGAGACGATCATGATCTTCGGCGCGGTGTTCCGCGGGAAGTAGGCGGGGGGCGCCGCTGATCTCCCAATGCGCGACCGCGGTCGCACAGGGCGATCACATCTGGCGACGGCGATGAGGCTCGATCAATATCCCCAAAGATCCGTCACCCCGGACTCGTTCTGGGGTCCACCGGGCCGCAAGAGCGCGATTTCGCCTCGAGCCTTTCTCCTCGCCGCAGGGTGGACCCCGGAACGAGTCCGGGGTGACGGGGTGGATTGGGAAAACGCGCGGCCGACCTGAACGCCCGATTTCGCGGCCAGAAAGTCTAGCGACGTCCAACCACCCCGATCAGTCCGCCAGCATCGCCTCCAACGCCGGGGTCAGGGTCTCGCCCCCGCCCTCCACCGCGATCCGCGCCGCGACGCCCTGCCCGGCCGCCAGCGCGCCACCCGCTTCCGGCCCGAGCACGGTCAGCGCGGTCGCCCAGGCATCCGCGCTCAGCGCGTCCGCCGCGATCACGCTCACCGACACCACGCCGTTATCCGTCGACCGCCCCGTCCGCGGATCGATCGTATGCCCACCGCGCCGATAATCCCCCGAGGTCGCCACCGCGAGCCCGTGCAGTGCGATGCGCAGCGGCGCGACATACGCCCCCGGCGGCGCCTCCAGATCGACCCACCACGGCTGGCCGTCCGGCCGCACCCCGCGCCCGACCAGTTCGCCCCCGATCTCGATCAGGGCATGGACGACACCGAGCCGTGCCAGCGTCGCCGCCACCGCATCGACCGCGAAGCCCTTGGCAATCCCCGACAGATCGAGCGCCACCCCGCCCGGCTGCGACAGCCGCCGATCGCCGGCGCTCCAGCCGAGCCGCCGCCAGCCGGAGGCGGCCCGCGCCGCGTCGAGCGCCGCCGCATCCGGCCCCGCCGCCACCGGCACCGGCCCGAAACCCCACAGGTCGACCAGCCGTCCGATCGCCGGGTCGAAGGCGCCGCCGGTCGCCGCGGCGATCGCCAGCCCGCGCGCCATGACCTCCGCAAAGTCGGGTGGCAGCACCATCGCGCTCCCCGCCGCCGCGCGATTGAAGCGCGACAGCAACGACGTAGGCAGCCAGTGGCTCATCTCCGCGACGATAGCGTCGAGCCGCGCGACCACCGCCGCGTGCACCGCGCTCGCGTCCAGCCCGGCCGGCAGGACGGCGCGCACGCTCCACCGCGTCCCCATCGTCTCGCCGCCGAGGTCGGTCACCACCGCCGCCGGATCGCACGCCGCGATCGCCGCCGCGGAGATCGCCGCGGGAAGCGCGATCCTCACCGCGCCGCCGTCACGGCGTCAGCACTTCCAGCGTCGTGACGTAGCTCATCCGTCGCTCGGTCGCGCGCGGCGTCGTGGTCTTCGCGTCCGTCGCGGTGGCGTTGAGCCAATACATGCCCGCCGCCGGCCAGGTCACGCTGACCACGCCATCGGCGCCGGTGGTCAGGGTCATGGCGTTTTCGTCGTTGCGATAGCGCTTGCCGCCCGGAATGACGGTGACCTTGAGCCCCGCCGCCGGCTTGCCGTCGATCAGGAACCGGAATTTCGCCGCCTCGCCAGCGATCAGCTCGTCCGGATGCGTCACCGGCGCGAATTCGAGGCCCTTGCCAGTCGGCGCGAACACCGTCGTCGTCGGTGCGCCTGCGGTCAGGAACACCTCGTTGCGCGACGACATCTCGATGAGCTTTACGTCGGTCGCATTGGCCGGGATGTCGGCGACGGTCAGCGGCGCCGGCTGGCCGGGACGCGGCGGGCCGCCGCGACCGCCGACTCGCTTCTCGACGCCGTCGACCTTGAAGCTGCCCATCACCCCCGACATGGCGGTGCCGACCTTCCACGTCCCCGGCTTGTCGAGCTGGACGTCGAATACCGAGCGATAGCGCCCGGTCGCGCCATTCTGGAGCTGCCCCGGCGTACCGTCGGGCTGCCAGACCTTCATCCCGTCGAGCCGCAGCGGCTGGTGATCAAAGAAGAACAGGTCGTTCGACACCGCGGCGTCGATCGTCACCCAGCTGTCGGTGCCGGAAAAGACCGTGCCCGACGGCAGCAGCCACATGCGATGCGCGGAGAGCATCGCCGGCGTGGCGAGCAGCGCCGCGGCGGCGAGCAGGCGGACGGTGAAGGGCTTCATGATATGCGCTCCTTTCAGCGGGCGGAGACGGTGACGGCGCCGAGCTCGGTCTTGCCCGATCCGCGCGCGCTGGGATTGGGGACGGTCAGCGGCAGCGTCACCAGCTCGCGCCCGCCGGTCTCGCGCGCCGCCTCGACGGTGAGTACATAGGCGCCGGGCTTCAGCCCGTCGGGCAGCTTGACGCTATACTGGCCGGGCGCGCGCGTCGCGCCGCTGATGCCGTCGGCGGGGACGGTCATCGACCGCCCGCCTTTGCGCCACCAGGCGCGCAGGTCGGCGAGATATTTGGTGCCCGCATCCTTGCCGGTCTTCTTGGTCTCGTACCACAGGGCCACCGTCCGCGCCGCGCCGCCGCCGGCGGGCTCCAGCCAGATCGCGACATAGGGCCGGTGATATTCGGCGACGTCCTGTTTGGGGATCGTCACGGTGACGGTCGCGGCACCCGCCGGCGCGGCGATCACGCCGCCGAGCAGGGCAAAGGTCGTTGGGCGCATGGTTCGTTCCCCTTTCAAATCAATCAATTCTCGTCGGGTATCGGCGTCACGGCATCAGTGGATGAAGACGAGGATCAGCACGACCGGGACGATCACGCCGAGCGCGACGATCGGCCAGGTCGCCGGCCGGTGCTTGCCGTGCATCTGCAGCAGCAGCAGTCCGGTCAGCGTGAACAGGATGCAGGCGACCGCGAACACGTCGAGGAACCAGCCCCACGCTGCTCCGGCATTGCGGCCTTTGTGCAGGTCGTTGAGATAGGCGATCCAGCCGCGACTGGTCACCTCGGCGGTGATCCTGCCGTTCGTCCGGTCGATACTGACCCAGGCGTCGCCGCCGGGCCGCGGCAGCGCGACATAGACGTCGCTGTCCGACCATTCGCCCGGCTTGCCCGCCGCATCGAGCTCCACCGCGCGCGCCACCGCCGCCGCGACCCGCGGCGGCAAGGCCGCATCGGCCGCCGCCGGTGCCTGGAGGTCGCGCAGCAACGGCGGCGGCAGCGTGCCCGCCCGGTCGGTCACCACCGGCGTCGCGCCGATCGACGCGGCATGGTTGAGCGTGATCCCGGTCGCCGCGAACAGCAGCATGCCGACCAGCGACACCGCCGCACTCATCCAGTGCCAGCTGTGCAATTGCTTGAGCCACCAGCCGCGCCATTTGCGCTTGGCCTGACGTGCCGGAGCGGCGGAAACGGATCGGACGGTGCTCACCGCTCCCGGCTAGCGGGCAAAGCCGCATATTTCAACCGTCTTGCGAATGAGTATCATCCGCATGGCCCACCCTGTGCTTGCCCTGCCCTACCGACAGGCGGTAACCGCCGCGCACGCCTTACCGGAGCCTGCCCCATGAAGACCCGCGCCGCCGTCGCCTTCGAAGCCAAGAAGCCGCTCGAGATCGTCGAACTTGACCTCGAAGGGCCGAAGCCCGGCGAAGTGCTGGTCGAGATCATGGCGACCGGCATCTGTCACACCGACGCCTATACGCTCGACGGGCTCGACAGCGAGGGGCTGTTCCCCAGCGTGCTCGGCCACGAGGGCGCCGGCATCGTCCGCGAGGTCGGTGCGGGCGTGACCAGCGTCGCGGTCGGCGATCACGTCATCCCGCTCTACACGCCCGAATGCCGCCAGTGTAAGTCGTGCCTCAGCCAGAAGACCAATCTGTGCACCGCGATCCGCGCGACGCAGGGCAAGGGGCTGATGCCCGACGGCACCACCCGGTTCAGCTACAAGGGCCAGCCGATCTTCCATTACATGGGCTGCTCGACCTTCTCGAACTTCACCGTGCTGCCCGAGATCGCGGTCGCGAAGATCCGCCCCGATGCGCCGTTCGACACGAGCTGCTACGTCGGCTGCGGCGTCACCACCGGGGTGGGCGCGGTCGTCCACACCGCCAAGGTGCAGCCGGGCGACACCGTCGTCGTCTTCGGCCTCGGCGGCATCGGCCTCAACGTCATCCAGGGCGCGAAGCTCGCCGGCGCGAAGATGATCGTCGGCGTCGACATCAACCCCGACCGCGAGGACTGGGGCCGCCGCTTCGGCATGACCCATTTCGCCAATCCCAAGCAGGTCGGCGACATCGTCGCGCATATCGTCCAGCTCACCGACGGCGGCGCCGATTACAGCTTCGACGCGACCGGCAACACCGACGTGATGCGCCAGGCACTGGAATGCTGCCACCGCGGCTGGGGCACGTCGATCGTCATCGGCGTCGCCGAGGCGGGCAAGGAAATCAGCACGCGCCCCTTCCAGCTCGTCACCGGGCGCAACTGGCGCGGCACCGCCTTCGGCGGCGCGCGCGGGCGGACCGATACGCCGAAGATCGTCGACTGGTATATGGACGGGATGATCCAGATCGATCCGATGATCACGCATCGCCTGACGCTCGACGAGATCAACAAGGGCTTCGACCTGATGCATGCCGGCGAAAGCATCCGCAGCGTCGTGATCTACTGACCCGCGCATTCGGCACTTAAAGGACAAACCAGATGTTTTCCCACGTCATGCTCGGCACCGACGATATGGCTGCCTCGAAAGCCTTCTACGACGCAGCGCTCGGCGCGCTCGGCGCGCCTGCCGGGATCAGCGATCCCAAGGGCCGCACCGCCTATATGCATGCCGGTGGCCGGTTGCTGCTGAGCAAGCCGATCAACGGCGAGCCCGCCTGCCATGCCAATGGCGGCACGATCGGCTTCGCCGCCGGCTCACCCGAGGCGGTCGAGGCATGGCATGCCGCCGGCCTCGCCAATGGCGGCACCGCGATCGAGGATGCGCCCGGCCCGCGCGAATCGCCCTTCGGCAAGCTCTATCTCGCCTATCTGCGTGATCCCGCCGGCAACAAGGTCTGCGCCGTCCATCGCATGGCGGCCTGAGCGATGACGTTCGAAACCGTCTCGACCGCCAGGGCCTTCGGCGGCACGCAGGGCGTCTACCGCCACGACTCGACCGCGACCGGCACGCCGATGACGTTTTCGGTCTACGTACCGCCGCATGACGAAGGGCAGAGGCTGCCGGTCGTCTGGTATTTGTCGGGACTGACCTGCACCCACGCCAACGTCACCGACAAGGGCGAATACCGCCGCGCCTGCGCCGACCTCGGACTGATCTTCGTCGCGCCCGACACCTCGCCGCGCGGCGAGGGGGTCGCGGACGATCCCGCCTATGACATGGGTCAGGGCGCGGGCTTCTACGTCGATGCGACGCAGGAACCGTGGGCGCCGCATTTCCGGATGTGGTCCTATGTCACCGAGGAGCTGCCGGCGCTGATCGCCGCGCATTTACCCGCCGACATGGATCGCCAGTCGATCATGGGCCATTCGATGGGCGGCCACGGCGCGCTGACCATCGGCCTGACCTTGCCCGAGCGGTTCAGGGCGGTCTCCGCCTTCGCGCCGATCGTCGCGCCGAGCCAAGTGCCGTGGGGCGAGAAGGCGCTCGGTGGCTATCTCGGCGATGATCGCGCATCGTGGCGCCGCCACGATGCGGTCGCGCTGATCGAGGACGGTGCGCGCGTGCCCGCGCTGCTCGTCGATCAGGGCGATGCCGATCAGTTCCTCGAAGAACAGCTCAAGCCGCAGTTGCTGGCGACGGCATGTGAAGCGGCGGGCATCGACCTGACGCTGCGCATGCAGCCGGGCTACGACCACAGCTATTACTTCATCTCGACCTTCATGGCCGACCACCTCGCTTGGCACGCCGAGCGGTTGAGGTAACGCGGCGAAGCACCCCGTCCTCACCCTTCCCACCCGGCTGCGCCGGGCGGGCCCCTTCCCTCTCCCGCCGGGAGAGGGAGAGACGGCGAAGCCGGCGATGGGTGAGGACGATGTCGGCGTGGAGAGGTTATCCGTTCAGCATCTTCTCCGCACTCGTCTTCACGAATTCGGCGATCGGGCCGGACATCATCGCCAGCATCATCGGCACCTTGACCGTGCCGCTGACGTTGCCCTCGCCCACCGCCATGTCGACCGCGACCTTCTGTCCCATCGCGACGATCGCCAGCGCGAGCGCATCCGCCCCGGTCCAGTCGGCATCGACCGTGCCGCCGCCGGGAATATGCTGCGCCAGTTTGGGCAGCCCCGCCTCGATCCGCCGCCGCGCTTCCGCGCGACCGAGGCTGTGGGGAATGTCGAACGGAATCGCGGCCATCATCGTCTCCAGAAATCAAGTGCCGCGCGCCCTGCCCGTGTCCGCCGTACAGCGTCAACCGATCACCACAGGTGACGAACCCGCCCCGCCCCGCTAAGGCCCCGCGCATGACCGAGATCACGCCCCAGATCGTCGCCGACCACGGCCTGTCCACGGAAGAATATGAGCGCGTCCTGCACGCGCTGGGCCGCGAGCCCAATCTCGTCGAGCTCGGCATCTTTTCGGTGATGTGGTCCGAGCATTGCAGCTACAAGTCGAGTCGCATCCACCTCAAGAAGCTCCCCACCGAAGGCCCGCAGGTGATCTGCGGCCCCGGCGAGAATGCCGGCGTGATCGACATCGGCGACGGCCAGGCCGCGATCTTCAAGATGGAGAGCCACAACCACCCGTCGTATATCGAGCCCTATCAGGGCGCGGCGACCGGCGTCGGCGGCATCCTGCGCGACGTCTTCACGATGGGCGCGCGGCCGGTCGCCAATATGAACGCGCTGCGCTTCGGCTCGCCGACGCACCCCAAGATGCGCCATCTGATCGCCGGCGTCGTCCACGGCATCGGCGGCTACGGCAATTGCGTCGGCGTCCCGACGGTCGGCGGCGAGGTCAATTTCCACCCCGCCTATGACGGCAACATCCTCGTCAACGCGATGACCGTCGGCGTCGCCGATCAGGACAAGATCTTCTATTCGGCCGCCAGCGGCATCGGCAATCCGATCGTCTACGTCGGCAGCAAGACCGGCCGCGACGGCATCCACGGCGCGACGATGGCGTCGGCCGATTTCGGCGAGGACGCCGACGCCAAGCGCCCGACCGTACAGGTCGGCGATCCCTTCACCGAAAAGCTGCTGATCGAGGCATGCCTCGAACTGATGGCGACCGACGTGATCGTCGCGATTCAGGACATGGGCGCCGCCGGCCTCACCTCCTCCTCGGTCGAGATGGCGTCGAAGGGCGGCGTCGGCATCGAGCTGGTGATGGACGACGTCCCCCAGCGCGAAACCGGAATGACGCCGTACGAGATGATGCTCTCCGAATCGCAGGAGCGCATGCTGATGGTTCTCAAGCCCGGCCGCGAGGCCGAGGCGGAGACGATCTTCCGCAAATGGGAGCTCGACTTCGCGGTCATCGGTCGCGTCACCGACACCGGCCGCATGGTGCTGACCTTCAAGGGCGAAACCGTCTGCGACATCCCGCTCGGCCCGCTCGCCGACGAGGCGCCGCTGTACGATCGTCCGCACGTCCCGACGCCCAAGCCCGCGCCGCTGGCCAACGTGCCGGAAAGCAAGGACATCGCTGCCGACCTGCTGACGCTGATGGGCTCGCCCGACGTCGCCAGCCGCCGCTGGATCTGGGAGCAATACGATCACATGGTCGGCGCCGACACGGTGCAGGCCCCCGGCGGCGACTCCGCCGTCGTCCGCGTCCACGGCACCGACAAGGCGCTGGCGATCACCACCGATTGCACCCCGCGCTATTGCTTCGCCGACCCGGTCGAAGGCGGCAAGCAGGCGGTCGCCGAGGCGTGGCGCAACCTCACCGCGGTCGGCGCGACGCCGCTCGCGATCACCAACTGCCTCAACTTCGCCAATCCGCAGCGGCCCGAGATCATGGGCCAGATCGTCGGCTGTCTCGACGGCATGGCGCAGGCGTGCCGCGCGCTCGACTTCCCGATCGTCTCGGGCAACGTCAGCCTCTACAACGAATCGAAGGCGACCGGTGGCGGCAGCGCGATCCTGCCGACCCCGGCGATCGGCGGCGTCGGCCTGCTCAAGGACTGGACCAAAAACGCGACGATCGCCTTCAAGGGCACCGGCGACATCATCCTGACCGTCGGCAAGCGCGGCGGCCATCTCGGCCAGTCGCTCTATTTGCGCGAATGCCACGGCCGCGAGGAAGGCCCGCCGCCGCCGGTCGATCTCGCCGCCGAGCGCAAGGCCGGCGACCTGATCCGGACGGCGATCGCCGACGGCCAGCTCTCCGCCGTCCACGACGTCTCCGACGGTGGCATCGCGGTGACGCTCGCCGAGATGGCGCTCGCGGGCAACATCGGCGCGATGATCGACCGCAAGCAGCCGTTCGACTGCGCCCGCGCCTTCTTCGCCGAGGATCAGGGCGTCTACGTCGTCACCGTGCATGATCATGCACTGCTCGACTTCCTCGGCGCCGCGCACGCCGCCGGCGTCGAAGCCGAACCGCTCGGCCGCACCGGCGGCAAGCGCCTGATCTTCGAACGCCCCGACCGCGACGACGTCGTCACGATCGAGGCGCTGCGCAGCGCCCACGAGGGCTTCTTCCCGAAACTGATGGGTACCGCTTCGGCGCTGGCTTGAGCTTCTGGTTCCTCCCCCGCCAGGGCAGGCTATCGCATATGTCTGCGGTGATGAGGTTCGACCGGTTTTCCTCACTGGATTCGTCACCCCGGACTCGTTCCGGGGTCCACCGGACCGCAAGAGAACGGTATCGAATCAAGCCTTTCTCCTCACCGCAGAGTGGACCCCGGAACAAGTCCGGGGTGACGGGGTGGGCTTGAAAGACGCCAGGCTCGCACAAGCGTCCATATGCGATAGCCCTCCCCCTCCGTCATTCGGCTAACGCCGAACGGTCCCCCTCCCCTGGCGGGGGAGGATTTTCGCAGTTGCGACGAACCGTGCGTCAGCGACTGCGAATTAGTCGCAAATCCACTTGCGAACGTCTCGCAGTATCCGCATACAGGCGGCGAAGCGAGGAGCATCCATGGTTGTCTGCGTTTGCAATGCCATACGAGAATCCCAGGTCCGTGCCGCCGCGCGCAGCGGCTGTCAGACGGCCTGCCAGGCCTATCAATCGCTCGGCTGCCGGGCGAAATGCGGCCAGTGCGCCGTGGTAGCGAGAGCCATTATCGACACCGAACGCGCTGCTGCCTAACGTTCGCAACGTAAAAAACGGCAGATTTCTGCGGTTTTTTGCTTGCAGCCCTACCCTTCCGAAGCCTAGATCGTCTGCAACACGGACAATCTAGGGTAGACATATGGCGATCAAGGGCGACCCGCGGGTCATCGAATATCTCAACGAAGCGCTCAAGAACGAGCTGACCGCGATCAACCAATATTGGCTGCACTATCGCGTCCTCGACCATTGGGGCGTCTACAAGCTCGCCCAGTATGAGCGGATGGAATCGATCGACGAGATGAAGCACGCCGACTGGCTGTCGGAGCGCATCCTCTTCCTCGACGGCCTGCCCAATTTCCAGCTGCTCGGCCGGCTGCGCATCGGCGAGACGGTGGAGGAGATCCTCCGCGCCGATCTCGCGATGGAAGAAGAAGCCGTCGTCCAGCTCAAGGGCGCGATCGCGTATTGCGAGGAGGTCAAGGACTTCATCAGCCGCGACCTGTTCACGCGGATCCTCGCCAGCGAGGAAGAACATGTCGACACGCTCGAGCGCCAGTTCGAGATGATCGAGCGGATGGGTATCCACAATTACGTGCAGCTCAACTCGATCAGCGAGCATGATTCGCCGAAAGCCGGCGCTGCGCCGCATCTCAACGGCTGATCCCCAATGCAAAACGGCCCCGCGTGATCGCGGGGCCGTCGAACGTTCAGCTTAGCGGCACTTGACCTTGCCGCGATCGACCGACCGGCCGAGCAACGCGCCACCGCCGGCGCCGAGCAGCGTGCCCAGCGTGCCGCCGCCGACGAGGTTGCCGAGCACGCCGCCGCCGACCGCACCGACCACCAGGCCCGTCGTGCCGTCGTTGCGCTTGCAATAGGCGCGGCCGTCGCGGCCACGATAGATCCGGTCGTCGCGGCCGAGACGGCGCTCGCGATAGCGGCCGTCGCGATAGGAATTGGCGGGGTCCCAGTTGCCGTCATTGTCGCCCTGCCAGCGATTGTCGCGCCGCTGATCCTGATACCGATCACCGCGCTGCGCGGAGGCCGGCTCCATGGCGATCGGCGATACCATCGCCACGGTCGCCAGTACGGCTAGAAATCCGGTCTTCATCGCTGCTCTCCTGAAAGATAGCGTGATAACCGGGCCGGCGGGCAATGGTTGCACCAGCCCCTTGATATGGCTCAATTCGCTTTGCGGTCCGTGGTCTTCACCAGCCACGGCTTGACCAGCCCCGTGGGATGGGCCGTGCCGGTCAGCCGGCGTGCGGCGACCAGCCGGATCGGCTTCAACAGC
>NZ_SCMZ01000032.1:0-45156 GCF_005503285.1 Sphingomonas sp. 2SG | reverse complement strand
GGGGAGCGCGGCGAGCAGGCCGTCGCGCTCCCCCGCGCCGCACGCGCCGCGCCCGAAGACGTGCAGGCCGTCGCCGAAGCGGCTGTCCTTCACGTCGCAGACGAAAGCGTCGATGCGGGTGATCGCCTCGGCGGTGGTGGCCGCGCCGGCGAGATCGAGTTCGGCGGCGAGGCCGATCGCCTGCGCCTCCTCGGCGATGTCGCGCTGCAACCGGTCGCGCCGCGCCGGGTCGAGCCCGTCGGCATTGGAGAATTCGTCGAGCAGCGTCTCGAGCCGGCCGAGACCCGCGCCGCCGTCTGCGGCGATCATCGGCGGCGGCAGATGGCCGAGCGTCACCGCGCCGGTGCGGCGCTTGGCCTGCGCCGCCTCGCCGGGATCGTTGACGATGAACGGATAGAGGATCGGCAAGGACCCGGTCAGTGCCTCCGGCCAGCAGGCGTCGGACAGCGCCACCGCCTTGCCGGGCAGCCATTCGAGCGTGCCGTGCGCACCGATCTGGATCGCCGCATGGCACCCGCGGCTGCGCAGCCAGAGGTAGAAAGCAACATAGCCATGGCGGGGGACCCGCGACAGATCGTGATAGTCGTCGGCGCGGGTCGCGGGCGTGCCACGTTCGGGCTGGAGCGCGACCAGCGTCGCGCCACGCAGCGTCGCGGCGAAGCGGAAGGCGCCGTCGGCGACCGCGGGATCCTGTTCGGGTTCGCCCCAGGCTGCGGCGAGATCGTCGCGCAGCCCCGGCGGCAAGGCGGCGAGCGCGGCGCGATAGGCGACGACCGGCCAGCAGAGCCGCTCCGCCGCCAACGCCGCGGCCAGCGGCGCGCCGGCGGCGGCGGCATGTCCGGCCGTGGCGAGATCGGCGAGCATCGCCTCCGCCGAGGCGAGCGCGTCGAGCCCGACCGCATGCGCCATCTGGTGGCTCTTGCCCGGATAGGTGGAGAGGATCAGCGCCAGCCGCCGCGCCGCCGGTGCGGCTTGGCCGAGCGCGACCCAGGCGGCGACGCGATCGGCGATCGCCGCGATGCGGGCGGGGTCGGCGCGATGTGCGCGGCGGGCGTAATCGAGATCGGGGTCGCGCACCGCATCCTGCTTGCAACTGGCGATCCCGGCGAAGATGCGGCCGTCGACCTCGGGCAGCACCACGTGCATCGCGAGATCGGCGGGCGACAGGCCGCGCGTGCTCTCAGCCCAGGCGGCCTGCGTCGAGGTGGCGAGCGCGACCTGGAAGACCGGCACGTCGGCGCCGTCGAGCGGCGACTCGGCCTCGTCGCGCGCCGAGAAGGCGGTGGCGTTGACGATCGCAACGGGAGCCAGCGCCTTGACCCAGCGGGCGATCCAGCCGCGCGCGTGCGCATCCTTGAGCGACGGCGCGAACAGCGGGACGACGTCGAAGCCGCGCGCCGCCAGCGCCTCGGCGAGCGCCGCGACCGGATCGAGATCGGCGGCGAGCAGATAGGAGCGGTAGAAGGTGAGCAGCACCCGCGGCCGCGCCTCCGGTCGCATCGCTAGCGCCGCGGGGCAAGTGACGCCGTCCGCCTGCGTCCAGCCGCCGACCGGCGGAACCGCACGCACGCCGCGTACCGGTCCCGCCGCCAGTCCCGAGGCGAGCGCGAGCTGCGCCAGAGCCGCCTGCGCCGCGACCGCGCCGCCGGTGTCGCACAAGGCGGCGAGCCGGCCGAGCGTCGAGCCCGGCACCGTCGATGTGGCGGCCAGCGCGGCGTCCTCGCGCCCGTCGGCGGCGAGCACCGCCAGCGCGATCCCCTGCGCCCGCGCCAGCGCCTCGACCTGTTGCAGGCCATAGGACCAATAGGACCGCCCGCCGATCAGCCGGATCAGTATGCCCTTCGCACCCGCCAGCGTCCGCTCGACATAGGTGTCGACCGACAGGGGATGCGCGAGATCGGCGAGGTTGGCGAGCCGCAGCGACGGCAACGGCACGCCGCCGCCGCGCGCGGCATGCCAGCCCGCGGCGAATGCGCCGAGGTCGCTGTCGGAGAAGGACAGGACGACGAGATCCGCCGGCCGCTGGCCGAGATCGCGCGGCGTCGCGGTCTCCTCCAGGCCGTGGCTCTCGCGGAAGACGACGTGCATCGTGGCGGCTCAGCCGTTCAGCACGGGTCCGATCGTCGCGGGATCGATGCGGTCGTGCTCGGCGATGACGACCAGCCGGGTGGCGCGTGCCTCGTCCGACCGCCACGGCCGGTCGTATTGCGTCCGCACCCGCGCGCCGACCGCCTGGACGAGCAGCCGCATCGGCTTGCTGCGCACCGCCGCATAGCCCTTGACCCGCAGCACGTCGGACTCGCGCGCGAGCCGTTCGATCCGCGCGACCAGATCGGCGGGATCGTCGATCTCGCCGGTTTCATGGACGAGGCTGTCGAAATCGTCGTGCTCATGCTCGTCCTCGCCGTCATGATGCGAGGGGCGGGCGGCGATGTCGTCCTCGGCGGCGGCATCGAGGCCGAGGATCACCGCGGGATCGATCACGCCGTCGGTCAGCTCGACCACCGGCACCGGCCGCGGCGCCTCGGCGGCGATCACCGCGCGGGCGGCGGCGACGCCCTCCGGCCCGGCGAGGTCGGCCTTGGTCAGCAGCACCATGTCGGCACAGGCGAGCTGGTCCTCGAACACCTCCGCCAGCGGCGTCTCGTGGTCGATCCCCGGATCGGCGGCGCGCTGCGCGTCGAGCGCGGCGACATCGGTCGCGAAGCGACCGGCGGCGACCGCCTCGGCGTCGGCCAGCGCGATGACGCCGTCGACGGTGATGCGCGAGCGGATCGCCGGCCAGTCGAACGCCTTCAGCAGCGGCTTGGGCAGCGCCAGGCCCGAGGTCTCGATGAGGATATGGTCGGGGCGCGGGTCGAGCGCGAGCAAGGTCTCCACCGTCGGGATGAAATCGTCGGCGACGGTGCAGCAAATGCAGCCGTTGGCCAGCTCGACGACATTCTCCGCCGGGCAATCGGGGATCGCGCAGCCTTTCAGGATGTCGCCGTCGACACCCAAGGTGCCGAATTCGTTGACGACCACCGCGAGCCGGCGGCCGTTGGCGTTGCGGATCAGATGGCTGATCAGCGTCGTCTTGCCGGCGCCGAGGAAGCCGGTGACGATGGTGACGGGAATCTTGGCGAGCTGTGGATCGGCCACGGATGTTCCTTCGCGAGCGCCGCGACGACGAGAACACGGTGGGGCCACATATCGCCGATGCGCGAGCGACGGACGGGCGCTTCGCATGTCGCCCGCGCCACGCACCGATGCGGGCCAACCGCATGGGTCTTCGTCGCTCAGACGGAACACCGTGCCCCGGCCATCCCCTGGACCAAAGCAAGAGCGACCCTATCGCCGGCAGGTTTCCTGGCTCGCGGGTCGTCGCTCGGGGCACGGCCTTCCCGGATCGGGCGAACCCTTGCCAGTGGCCGCCTTCCCGCGGGAAGGCATGTGTCCGTCGCTCGCCGCTTACAGTTGCAGGGACAGCCGCGGCATTGGAGCCGAGGCCCCGCACCGCATTCCCATTTACGCCCTCTTGCGAAGGGCACCGACGCGATCATGGCACCGGGAACCGGCGCCGCCGGTCGACTTAGCCGCTACCGCCGGCTTTGCCAATCGCGCAGGCGGGCGGAGACGGCGATCGCTGTGTACGGTTTCGTACATAGCCCGTTTCCGGTCGACTTGCTGCCGTTAACCATTAGAGCCCGTGCGCAGCAGGAAGGGTTCTCCCGATCCTTCGTGTGCAGTTCTCCAGGACTGTCGGAGCCGTCGCCGCATCATGCCGGCGGCGGCTCCACCCCGCTCCGTCAATGCGCCGCGAGGTGCGCGGCCTCATCCTCGATCAGCCGGCTGATCGAGCGTTGCAGCGTATCGTGCGACACCGGCTTTTCGATCACCGTCGATCCCGGCGGGCATTCGCCGCAGCGTTCGGGATAGCCGGTGACGTAGAGGATCGGGATGCGGCGTCCCTTGGCGATCCGCTCGACCGCACGGACCCCGGAGCCGTGGACGAGCTTGACGTCGGCGATGATCATGCCCGGCATGCAGCGCTGCGCCGCCGCTTCCGCCGCTTCCTGCGTCTCCACGATCTCCGTGCTGCCGGCACCGGCGAGCACCGCGGCGTCGGCGACGAACTGGCCGAACAAATAGGAATCCTCGATGATCAGCACATGGGTCATAACCGCTCCCGGCAGTATCCGGGGGCCGGCAGGCCAGAGGTGGCGACGCCGTCTCCCGAACCGGCCCCTAATGCGTCATGCTGATCTAAGTTCCTGATAGAGGTCATTTTCCCCATGTTCGACGGGCGATGCGTCCGGTCCCCGGCACGGTGCGTTGACGCCGCGCACGAGGAGAGAATGATGACCGACACGACCGATCAGAATGGCCCCGCCGAAAGCTACGGCGACCTGCCGATCCAGCCGACCGGATCGGGTGTCGCCGATCTCGAGATCGCCTATGAGCAGATGAAGCTCGCCGAACAGGCCGAGGCGGATGTCGGCGCGGTCGCGGTGACGCCGACCGATGCCAGCGACGCCGCCGCCGAGAGCGCCGCCCACCCGAGCTGAGCGACGGGACGGCGCTTGCGAGGCAGCGGCGGCACGGTGCCGCAAGGAGAATGACGATCTTCCACCTGATCTTTGCGACGCCGTCCCTGTACGTCATCGTCCGTTGGCTGCTGCCGCTGTCCCTGCCGCTCTGGGCCAAGGGCGGCGTCGCGGCGACGCTGCTCGCCGCCTCGCAATACCATTTATGGAGCCGCCTCTCGTCGGGGTCGGTGTTTGCGCCGGAATTCCCGCGCGCGATCGTCATCCTGTTCAACTGGGCCTTCGGCGCCATCCTGTTGCTCGCGCTGCTGCAGATCGTGCTCGATCTCGGCACGCTCGCTACGATGGTGGTGCGGCGCGAGGTGGTGGGGGCGCCCGATGCGGCCCGCTATGGCATCGCCAGCGTCGCGGCGCTGCTCGCCGCGATCGGCGTCGCCGGGGCGATCCGCGTGCCGCCGGTGCGCGACATCACCGTCGCGGTGCGCGACCTGCCGTCGTCGTTCGACGGCTACCGGCTGGTACAGCTCACTGACCTGCATATCAGCCGTCTGTTTCCGCAACGCTGGACCCGTGCCGTCGTCGATCGCACCAATGCCGCGGGGGCCGACCTGATCGTCGTCACCGGCGACTTCATCGACGGATCGGTCGACATGCGCCGCGCCGACGTCGCCCCGCTCGCCGGATTGCGCGCGCCCGATGGCGTCTACGCCATTCCCGGCAACCACGAATATTTCTTCGATTACGGCGGCTGGATGCGGCACCTCGCCGGGCTCGGCTTTCGCATGCTGCCGAATGCGCATCGCGTGCTGGCGCGTGGCGGCGACGGGCTGGTGCTCGCCGGGGTCACCGACGCCTCCGCGCCGTCGCATGGCGAGCCCGGCCCCGATCTCGACGCCGCATTGTCGCGCCGCCCGCCGGGCGCGCCGGTCCTCCTGCTCGACCATCAGCCGCGCAATGCGCGTCGGGCGGCGGCGCGCGGGGTCGCGCTGCAACTGTCCGGCCACACGCATGGCGGGATGATCGTCGGGCTCGACCGATTGTTCAGGCCCGCGAACGGCGGCTTCGTGTCGGGCCGGTATGCGGTGGACGGCATGACGCTCTACGTCAGCAACGGCACCGGCTTGTGGCCGGGCTTCGCGCTGCGCCTCGGCCGCCCGCCGGAGATCACCCGGATCACGCTCCGCGCCGCACCGGGCGGAGGCTGAGCTACAGACCGAGCTTGTCGAGCGCGGCGGCGAGTTCGGCGTCGATCGCCGCCGCTTCGCCCTTGGGCGTGAGACGGTTGAGCGCGGTTTGCACGCGGGTCTGCGCGACCTGGAGCGTCTTGTAGCGCACCTCGCGCGTCGCATTGGTCCGCCACGACGGGCTCTCGCCGAGCAACGCCGCCCATTTCGCTTCTTCGACGGCGAGGATCGCCAGCGCCAGCCGCAATCCGTCGCGCCGGCCGCGGGCATAATCGTCGGAAGGGGGCGGGGTCTTCAAACCGGGGCCACGCCGTCGGCGTTGACCAGATCCGGCCCGACCAACGTGCCGACCAGCCGCACCCGCTTCTCGACCAGATCGACCGGCGTGCGATGGAGTTCCAGCTCGAACCGTCCGCCCGAATCGCGGCGCAGGTAGAAGGCGCCGCCGTCGCGGATCAACGTGCCGGTTTCATCGACCCGGGTTCCGATTGCGATCATAAGGAATTGGGCCTCGTGCTGGGATGCCGGAACAGGCGGCGGGGGAGAGCCGAAGGCTCGATCCCCCGCCCAACCGGTCGGGCCGTTGCCGGTCTTGCCGGCGGCTCCTCTCCTGCCGTTTCTGTTTCGATCCGCCCGGACACGGTAACTGGAACCTGCCGGAGATCGGGACAAAAAGAAAGGCCGATCGAAACGACCGGCCGTAAAAGTTTTTAGGAGAGGATGCCTGAAAGGCACGCTCTTTGTGCAGCGCAGCACCCGATCTCGCAAGTGCAAATGGTAGCGCTCAACATGCAAAGTTTGCAATCGCACGAAGGCGGCGCTCCGGGACGGTCAGTCGCGCTTCTTGCCTGAGTTGGCGAACAGCACCGCTGCCGCCACCGCCGCGGAGCCGATGCCGACACCGATGATCCGCATCGGCCAATGGCTCTTGGTCGACGGATCGCGCGTGTTCGCGGCGGCATCCTGTTGCGCCTTGGCCGCGGCGGCCGCGGCGAGAATCTCATTGGGCTGATCCGACATATTACTCTCCCTTGCCCCGCTTGTAGCGCGCGCGGAACGCGTTCGCGAACGGGGTCAGTTCCTGGGCTGCAATGGCGCGTCGCAGGTCCGCCATCAAGCATTCGTAGAACCAGATGTTATGCTCGGTCATCAGCATTGCGCCGAGAATCTCGCCGGACCGGACGAGATGATGGATATAGGCCCGGCTCCACGTCGTGCAGGCGGGGCAGGCGCATTCGGCGTCGAGCGGCCCCTGGTCCTCGGCGAATCTGGCGTTGCGCAGGTTGATCGGCCCGTCGCGGGTAAAGGCCTGCCCCGTCCGTCCCGACCGCGTCGGCATGACGCAGTCGAACATGTCGATGCCCCGCTCGACCGCGCCGACGATATCGTCGGGCTTGCCGACCCCCATCAGATAGCGCGGCTGATCCGCCGGCAGCTGCGCGGGCGCGAAGTCGAGGCAGCCGAACATCGCCTCCTGCCCCTCGCCGACCGCGAGGCCGCCGACCGCATAGCCGTCGAAGCCGATGTCGACGAGCGCGTCCGCCGACGCCTTGCGCAGCCCCTCGTCGAGCGCGCCCTGCTGGATGCCGAAGATCGCATTGTTGGCGCCATGATCGCCGCCCGCGTCGAAGGCGGCGCGGCTGCGCTTCGCCCAGCGCATCGAGCGCTCCATCGCCGCGGCCTGCACCTCGCGCGTCGAGGTGGTCGGCACCAGTTCGTCGAAGGCCATGACGATGTTGGAGCCGAGCAGCCGCTGGATCTCGATCGACCGTTCCGGACTGAGCAGATGGCGGGTGCCGTCGAGATGCGACTTGAACGACACGCCCTCTTCGGAGCGTTTGGTGAGATCGGCGAGGCTCATCACCTGATAGCCGCCCGAATCGGTGAGGATCGGCCGCTCCCAGCCCATGAAGGCGTGGAGCCCGCCGAGCCGCGCCACCCGCTCCGCGCCGGGACGCAGCATCAGGTGATAGGTGTTGCCGAGGATGATGTCGGCGCCGCTCGCCGCGACGTCCGCCGGCTTCATCGCCTTTACCGTGGCGGCGGTGCCGACCGGCATGAAGGCGGGGGTGCGGATCGTGCCGCGCTGCATCTGGATGGAGCCGGTGCGGGCACGGCCGTCGGTGGCGGCGATGGTGAAGGCGAAACGCGAGGACATGATCGTCCCGCTTTGGCGAAGCCGGCACGCGGTGTCGAGCGCCGGGGTGCGATAGCAAGGCGATGGAACGATGGCTGGAACGACCTGAGAGATTTCGCGCGTTCGCTCCTTCGTCACTCCGGATCAAACCGATACCTCGCGGAACGTCCGCATCACCGGTTGAGCAGTACTGTGCTCCTGCGAAAGCAGGAGCCTAGGATCAAGCAAAGCAACGTCTTATGGCGCTCGGGACTCCTGGGCTCCTGCTTTCGCAGGAGCACGGGGCGTTTATCAGACGTCTCGAGTCCAGTCCGGTTGACGGATCTCGAGCGAGTCGCAGCCTCAGCGGATGTCGACCGGTCTCAGCGCTTGCGCTTGCCGGGCGGCCCCATCGTCCGGCCGGCCATGGCGCGGATCGTCAGCAGCTCCTTGCGGTTGACGAAGCCGTCCTTGTCGACGTCGAGCCGCGCGAAGATGCGCGCGAACGCCGCCTGCAATTCGGCGAGGGTGATCCGATTGTCGCCGTCGCCGTCGACCTCGAACGGGCTCGGCAGCGCGTTGCGATCGCCGAGCCAGCGCTCCGCCCAGTCGGCGAAGGCGATATAGCCGATCGCGCCGGCCTGCGCGCTGTCGACTGCGGCGAAGCTGCGGCGCACGCCCGCGTCGAGCTCGGCGCGGCTGGTCCGCCCGTCGCCGTCGGCATCGAACCCCGCGATCGCCATGCCGACCGGCTCGACGACGAAGGTCGCCGGCGGCTGGCCCGGCGCGGCGGGCGCGGGCGAGGCCGGAACGGCGGCCTGGAGCAGCAGCGCGAGCAGCATCACGATCGCGCCGGCAGCAACAGCGACGCATCGCCATAGCTATAGAAGCGATAGCCCGCGGCGATCGCATGCGCGTAGGCCGCCTGCATCCGCTCCCGCCCCATCAGTGCCGATACCAGCATGAACAGCGTCGATTTGGGCAGATGGAAGTTGGTTACCAGCCCGTCGATACCGCGGAAGGCGTAACCGGGGGTGATGAAGATCGCGGTGTCGCCCTCGAACGGGGCGATGACGCCATCGGCGCGCGCGGCGCTTTCGATCAGGCGCAGCGATGTGGTGCCGACCGCGATCACCCGGCCGCCGTTCGTACGCACCGCGTTGAGCCGGTCGGCGGTCGCGGCGTCGATCCGGCCCCATTCGGCGTGCATGCGGTGATCGGCGGTGTCCTCCGCCTTGACCGGCAGGAAGGTGCCGGCGCCAACGTGCAGCGTCAGCGTCTCGTGCGCGATCCCCGCCGCGGCGAGCGCGTCGATCAGCGCCGGGGTGAAGTGCAGCGCCGCGGTGGGCGCGGCGACCGCACCGGGTTCGGCGGCGAACATCGTCTGGTAATCGGTCGCATCCTGCGCGTCGGTCGGGCGCTTGGCGGCGATATAGGGGGGCAACGGCATGCGGCCGGCGCGCTCGAGCAGCAGCTCGACCGGCTCGTCGCCGGCGAAGTCGAGCGCGAAGCTGCCGTCCTCGCCGCGATCGGAGGCGCGCGCGCCGACCCCCGCGCCGAAGTCGATCGTATCGCCGTCGCGCAGCCGCTTGGCGTTGCGGATGAAGGCGCGCCAGCGGCGCGGCCCGTCGCGCTTGTGCAGCGTCGCGCCGATCGTCGCATCGCCACGCCGCCCTTCGAGCTGCGCCGGGATGACGCGCGTGTCGTTGAACACTAGGCAATCGCCGGCGCGCAGCTGGCCGGGCAGGGCGCCGACGGTCAGGTCACGCGTCGCCTCGCCGTCGAGGACGAGCAGCCGCGCCGCATCGCGCGGCACCGCCGGACGCAGCGCGATCCGCTCGGCCGGCAGGTCGAAGTCGAAAAGGTCGACCCTCACTTGCGCGCGGGCGTAGCCCCGGCGGGCGCGCGCTTGGGCGCGGCGGTGCCGGCCGGGCCTGCACCGGGCAGCGTCACCGGCGCGCCGAGCGTCACCGGCGCCGGCGCGGCCGCGGCGGTATAGGGCGGAGGATTGTCGGCGGCGATATAGGCGCGGACGATCCGGGTCGGATTGGCGGGCGGCTCGCCGCGTTCGATCGCGTCGACATATTGCATCCCGTCGATCACCCGCCCGAACACGGTATATTTCTTGTCGAGGCTGAGCCGCGGCTGGAAGACGATGAAGAACTGGCTGTTGGCGCTGTTCTCGGCATCGGCACGCGCCGCCGACACCGCGCCGCGGACGTGCGGCAGATAGTTGAACTCGGCCGCGACGTTGGGCAGCGTCGAGCCGCCGGTGCCGTCGCCCTTGGGATCGCCGCCCTGCGCCATGAAGCCGTCGATCACGCGGTGGAACAGCAGGCCGTTGTAGAAGCCCTGCCGGGTCAGTGTCTTGACCCGCTCGACCATCTTCGGCGCGACATCGGGGCGCAGCCAGATCGTCACCCGGCCGCCGTCCGACAGATCGATCAGCCAGAGGTTTTCCTTGTCGGTGGTCGCCGGCGGCGTCGCCCGTTCGGCGACCCCGGGCACCGCCTGCGCCGCGGCGGCGGTCGCCGCGAAGGGCAGCGCGAACAGGCAGAGAAGAAACGCGAACAGACGGGCGAACGGGCGCATGGAATATCCAACCTTGGGTGGTGCCGGCGGCTTAGAACAAAATGCGGATTGCACCAAACTGAACGTGGTCAGACGTTCCTGATACTTGGTCTGCGTCTCGCGCCGCTGCCCCGCTGGTCGATCCGCTATCATACTCACGTCGTCACCCCGGACTCGTTCCGGGGTCCACCCTGCGGCGAGGAGAGAGGCTTGAGGAGCAAGCGCGCAATTGCGGCCCGGTGGACCCCGGAACCAGTCCGGGGTGACGGGCCGTTGGGGAGATCGATCGAGCCTCGTCACGCCACCTTGTCCGATGGCCTTGCCGTGGGGTAACGCGCGGAGCGGCCTCAGCTGCCCTTGCGGCCGATCACCTCGACGCGGGCGACCACTTCGGCGCAGACCGCGGGGGTGACGAACTTGCCGATCGGGCCGCCGAACAAAGCGATTTCCTTGACCAGCCGGCTGGCGATCGGTTGCAGCGCGACGTCGGCCATCAGGAAGACGGTCTCGACCCGCGGATTGATCTGCTGGTTCATCCCCGCCATCTGATATTCATATTCGAAGTCCGCCACCGCGCGCAGCCCGCGGATGATGACCCTGGCGCCCTGACGTTCGGCGAAGTCCATCAGCAGCGAATCGAAGGCGACGACCTCGACCGTGCCGCCGATCCCCGCCACCTCGCGGCGGACGATCGCCATCCGCTCCTCGATCGTGAACATCGGCGACTTGGACGGGTTGGTGGTGACGCCGATCATCAGCCGGTCGACCAGCTTCGCGCCGCGCCGGATGATGTCCATATGCCCCAAAGTGATGGGGTCGAAGGTGCCGGGATAGACGCCGATCCGCTCTGCCATGTCGTTCCCCTTCAGCGATCGCGTTCGACGACGTAGCGCGCGACCTCGCGCAGCACGTCGGCTTCGGCGCCGTACCCGTGGAGGTGCCGTACCGCCTGGTCGACGAGCATGCGGCATTGCTCGCGCGCCCGGTCGACGCCGAGCAGCGACAGGAACGTCTCCTTGCCCGCCTCGCCGTCCTTGCGCAGCGCCTTGCCGACCACCGCCTCGTCGCCCTCGGCATCGAGCAGGTCGTCGGCGATCTGGAAGGCGAGGCCGAGGTCGTGGGCATAGCCGTGCAGGCTGCGCCGCCCCTCCGGCGGCACGCGGCCGAGGATCGCACCCAGCTCGACCGAGACGGAGATCAGCGCGCCGGTCTTCATCTGCTGCAACCGGGTGACGGTGGCGAGATCGAAGCGCGAGCGTTCGGCGACGAGGTCCATCATCTGCCCGCCGGCCATGCCGCCCGGCCCGGAGGCGCGCGCGAGTTCCATCACCAGCTCGGCGCGGACGAAGGGATCGGCGTGCGTCCTGGGGTCGGCGAGGATCTCGAACGCCAGCGCGTGCAGGCAGTCGCCGGCGAGGATCGCGGTCGCCTCGTCAAATGCCTTGTGGACGGTCGGCTTGCCGCGGCGCAGGTCGTCGTCGTCCATCGCCGGCAGATCGTCGTGGATCAGCGAATAGACGTGGATCGCCTCCACCGCGAGCGCGACGTCGCCCGAACAGTCGCGGTCGACGCCGAACAGATCGGCGGTCGCGCCGACCAGCAGCGGCCGCAGCCGCTTGCCGCCGCCGATCGCCGCATGCCGCATCGCGCGATACAGATCGGCGCGGGGATCGTCGGGGATCGCCAGCAGCCGGTCGAACCGCGCGTCGATGTCCGCGGACATGCGCGCCAGTGCCGCATCGAGCGTCGTCGTCACGCGATCAGCCTGCGGCAAAGGGGCGCGTCGCCGTCGCCTTGCCCTCGGCATCGAGGCGGATCGCCTCGATCCGCGCCTGCGCGGCGTCGAGCCGCTCGGCGCAGCGCTGGCGCAGACGGTCGCCGCGCTCGTAGAGCTGGATCGATTCGTCCAGCGTCGCCTCGCCGCTTTCGAGCCGGCCGACGATCCGTTCCAGCTCCTTGAGCGCGTCTTCGAACGACAGGCTTTCGATAGGATTATCCATGACCTCGCTATGCGGCAGCGTCGCAGCAGGCGCAAGCACGGGCGGCGGCATCGCCGCGTCGGCTCAGCGGCGGGCGGTCCAGGTGTAGAGCACCGACACACCGACCAGCCCGAGGTCGATCGCCGCCTGGACGCGATGCGGGCGCGGATCGCCGATGTCGTGGGTGAGCAACCGGATGTCCGGCGTCGGGTGGCGCAGCGCGAGCAGCGAGGCGAGCGCGATGCCTGCCACGGCCAGTTTCCGACGGTCCCTCATCGCGCAATCCTCCCGATGGGTGAATTCGTACCAGAAAGCCGGCCCCGCTGCCAGCGGGTCATGCCACCTGGGCGAGGGGGGCGCCGTGGCGGACGCGGTCGCGTCCGGCCGCCTTGGCGGCGAACAGGGCACGGTCGGCGCAGCGGTACAGCGCCTTCCAGTCGGTTTCGCGGCGCAGCGTGCCGGTGCAGGTGCCGATGCTGGCGGTGACGACCAAGTCGAACGGCATCCGCTCCATGCGCAGCCGGTCGAGCACCGCACGCGCGTCGAGCGGCGTATCGGCGCGCACCAGCAGCGCGAATTCCTCGCCGCCGATGCGCGCGACCAGCGCTTCGGGCGTGGCGGCGGCGCGCAGCGAGCGGGCGATGAGGCGCAGCACCTCGTCGCCGCCGTCATGGCCGATCGTCTCGTTGATCCGCTTGAAATGGTCGATGTCGACGAGGATCAGCTGATGCGCGTCCTCGCGGCCGATCGCGCCGTCGAGGAAGGCGCGGCGGTTGAGCAGGCCGGTGAGCGGGTCGGTCGCGGCGAGCAGGCGGGCGGCGATCTCCTGCTCGCGCGCCGCGTCCCGCTCCAGGCTGAGCAGGCGGATGCGATAGGCGACGCCGAGCGACGACAGCGCCGCCTCCAGCGCCATTGCCAGCAGCGTCGAATTGTCGATCCACAATTGCCAGGCGAAGACGTTGAACGCCGCCAGGATGCGGACGCTGCCCAGCACCACCGGCGCGCCCCAGGCGAGGCCGAAGACCCACAGATAGTTGCTGCGCCGGCGATAGGCGCGGATCAGGATCGGGGCGAGCAGGGTGATGACGAACAGATAGCTCGAGGTGCTGATCAGATCGGTGATCGCGGCGAAGCGCGGGGTCAGCCCCGCATAAGCGGCGGCGGCGAGCAGGACGAAGGCGATGACCGCGCTGCTGTACGGCCGCAGCCAGCCGTCGAACACGCGGCGTTCGAAGAAGGCGCGCGCGAAGACCAGTGCCGCGGCGGCGGAGCCGGCGAGCAGCACGTAATTGATCCGCTGGCGATCGTTGTTGTCGATGCCGGTAATCTGGCCGAGCAGCCCCGACGAGGTGAAGGCATAACCGAGCAAACACAGCACCATCAGGCAATAGGCCGGCTGGAACGCCTGGCGCAGCGCCGCCCAGAGCGCGAGATTGTAGACGAGCAGCGCGAGGCACATGCCGGCGAACGCCGCATAGAGCGCGGCCATCGTCATGTCGGCGGCGGCGGCGGCGTCGCGGTCGATCAGCGTCGGCCCGATCACCACGCCGCGGCGGTTGAGCGCCCCCTCGACGTGCCACAGCAACCGCACCGGCGGCGCGGCGTGACGCGGCAGCGCGAGTTCGATGATCGCGCCGAGGCGCAGGTGCCGGCCGGCATTGGCGCTGGTGAAGCCGGTCCGGCGGATCGCGCCATCGGCATAGAGCACGAAGAGCGTCGCGCGTGTCTGCCACAGGCTCGCCTGGCGCACGCGCAGCGGCGCGTCGCCGGTGGCGGGCAGCGGCTGCGACAGCACCCAATAGTCGCCCGCGCCATAGGCGGTCTGCTTGCCCGCGCAGTCGAAGCGCTGCGGCTGCGTGAACAGCATCGCGGCGGTGCGGCCGTCCGCCTGACCGGTGGCGGGGAGGATGCAGGCGCGCAGCGGGACGTGGACGGCGGCGTGGGCCGGATCGGCGGCGAACGCGGTCAGGACCAGCAACAGGACGGTGAGGATCCATCGTATTGCGGGCGCGCTCGACATGAGCCGCGGGCTAGCAGTCGAGTGCAAACCATTGGTTAACAACAGGGTAAGCCGATTTGCCCGGTGGCGGCGATCGGGCACACCGGTGCCCGGGGAAAGATCGACGCTCAGCTCGTGGACTATCGCAATGCCGCCCCCCCCTTGCGGGCAGGGCAATCGCATATGGACGCGCGTTCGAGCCTGTCGTCTTCCAAGCTTACCCCGTCACCCCGGACTTGTTCCGGGGTCCACCCTGCGGCGAGGAGAAAGGTTGATTCGATTCCATTCCCTCACGGCCCGGTGGACCCCGGAACGAGTCCGGGGTGACGATCCTGCTAAGGAAACCGATCGAACCTCATCGCCGCAGCCATATGCGATAGCTCTGCCTTGGCGGGCGAGGAATTTGTGACCAAGATCATCGATTCCACCCAGGGAGGGACGCATGCAATCCATGACCGAACCGCGCGTCGGCTGCGGCGCGGCGATCGTCGTCGATGGCCAGATCCTGCTGCTGCGCCGGCTCAAGCCGCCCGAGGCGGGCTGCTGGGGCCTGTCCGGCGGCAAGATCGACCTGTTCGAAACCGCCGAAGCGGCGATGCGCCGCGAGGTTTCGGAGGAGCTCGGCATCACCGTCGGTGCTGCGGAGTGGCTGTGCTGGGTCGACCAGATCGATGCCGACGCCGGCACGCATTGGGTCGCGCCGGTCTATCGCGTCCGCGACTTCACCGGCACGCCGCGCAATTGCGAGCCGACCAAGCATGAGGGACCGCGATGGTTCGCGCTCGACGCGCTGCCCGAGCAACTGACCACGCCGACGCGGGTCGCCGTGGCGGCGCTGCGGGTGATCGGGGAATAGGGTAGCCTGCGCGCGTCCGGGGGCTGTCCCTGCAAAGCGCCGTGATATCGACGGATCAGCATTGTGTTCCTGCGAAAGCAGGAACCCAGGGCCAAGCAGACAATACCTTACGGTGCTCGGGACCCCTGGGCTCCTGCGTTCGCAGGAGCACTGGTCGGGTATCGCCCTTGCCGGGGTAAATCGAGCAAACCACCACCCGCGCGAGGACGTCCGCGTGACGCACAGTCTGTCGACCGTACGCCGCACTCCCCAACCAAAACGGACCGGACTGTCGCCAGTCCGGCCCGCTCGGCATCATCATCCAAACCCTATTTGGCGTCGACCGCTTCGGCCTTGCCCTTCTTCTTGGGCTTCTTCGGTGCCGCGGGCTCGATGCCGAACGACAGCGCCCCGTCCTTCATCCGCACCGTGACCTCGCCGCCATGGACGAGCTTGCCGAACAGCAGTTCCTCGGCGAGCGGCTGCTTGATCTTCTCCTGGATCAGGCGACCCATCGGACGCGCGCCGTACAGCTTGTCATAGCCCTTCTCGGTCAGCCAGCTCTTGGCGGCATCGTCCAGATTGATGTGGACGTTGCGGTCGGCGAGCTGGAGTTCGAGCTGGAGGATGAACTTGTCCACCACCCGCGCGACCACCTCGGTCGGCAGGTAACCGAACGGCACGATCGCATCGAGCCGGTTGCGGAATTCCGGCGTGAACATCTTCTGCACCGCCTGCTCGTCCTCGCCCTCGCGGGTGAGATTGCCGAAGCCGACCGTCTCGCGCGCCATGTCCGACGCACCGGCATTGGTGGTCATGATCAGGATGACGTTCCTGAAATCGACCGACTTGCCGTGCTGGTCGGTGAGGCGGCCGTTGTCCATCACCTGCAACAGGATGTTGAACAGATCGGGATGCGCCTTCTCGATCTCGTCGAGCAGCAGCACGCAATGCGGATTCTGGTCAACCGCATCGGTGAGCAGCCCGCCCTGGTCGAAGCCGACATAGCCCGGCGGCGCACCGATCAGCCGGCTGACCGAATGCCGCTCCATATATTCGCTCATGTCGAAGCGCTGGAGCGGAATGCCCAGGATCGACGACAATTGCTTGGCGACCTCGGTCTTGCCGACGCCGGTCGGGCCGGTGAACAGATAGTTGCCGATCGGCTTCTCGGGTTCGCGCAGGCCGGCGCGGGCGAGCTTGATCGCCGAGGCGAGCTTCTCGATCGCGCTGTTCTGGCCGAAGACGACGCGCTTGAGATCGGTTTCGAGGCTTTCCAGCGCCGCCTTGTCGTCGGTGCTGACCGACTTCTGCGGGATGCGCGCCATCGTCGCGATCACCTGTTCGATCTCCTTGGCGGTGATCGTCTTCTTGCGCTTGTTGAGCGGCACCAGCATCTGCATCGCGCCGACCTCGTCGATCACGTCGATCGCCTTGTCGGGCAATTTGCGATCGTTGATGTAGCGCGCAGACAGTTCGACCGCCGATTTGATCGCATCGGGGGTGTATTTGACGTTGTGATGGTCCTCGAACGCCGAGCGCAGGCCGGCGAGGATCTTGATCGTATCCTCGATCGTCGGCTCGTTGACGTCGATCTTCTGGAAGCGCCGCAGCAGCGCGCGGTCCTTCTCGAAGTGGTTGCGGAACTCCTTGTAGGTGGTCGAACCGATGCAGCGGATCGTGCCGCCCGACAGTGCGGGTTTCAGCAGGTTGGACGCGTCCATCGCGCCGCCGCTGGTCGCGCCGGCACCGATCACGGTGTGGATCTCGTCGATGAACAGCACCGCGTGCGGCAGCTTCTCCAGCTCGTTGACGACCGCCTTCAGCCGCTCCTCGAAATCACCGCGATAGCGGGTGCCGGCGAGCAAGGCGCCCATGTCGAGGCTGTAGATCACCGCTTCGAGCAGCACGTCGGGCACCTCGCCCTCGACGATCTTGCGCGCGAGCCCTTCCGCGATCGCGGTCTTGCCGACGCCGGGATCGCCGACATAGAGCGGGTTGTTCTTCGACCGGCGGCACAGGATCTGGATCGTGCGATCCACCTCCGGCCCGCGCCCGATCAGCGGATCGACCTTGCCGATCTTCGCCTTCTCGTTGAGGTCGACGGTGAATTGCTTAAGTGCGCTTTCCGTCTTGCCCTTCTCCTGTCCCTTGGCGGGCTTGTCGTCCTCGGCGCCCTTCGGCGTCGTGGCTTCGGTCGCGGCGCCGCCCTTGCCGACGCCGTGGCTGATGAAGCTCACGGCATCGAGGCGGCTCATGTCCTGCTGCTGCAGGAAATAGACGGCATAGCTCTCGCGCTCGCTGAACAAGGCGACGAGCACGTTGGCGCCGGTCACCTCGTCGCGACCCGACGATTGCACGTGCAGGATCGCGCGCTGGACGACGCGCTGGAAGCCGCTGGTCGGCGACGGATCGGTCGCGGCATCGACCTTGAGCGCGTCGAGCTCGGTATCGAGATAATGGGCGACGGTGGTCTTGAGATCGCCGAGCTCGACGTGGCACGCCTCCATCACCTTGGAGGCATGTTCGTCGCCGATCAGCGCGAGCAGCAGATGTTCGAGCGTCGCATATTCGTGCCGACGCGAGGACGCGGCTTCGAGCGCCTTGTGCAGCGTGGTCTCGAGCGCGGGGGCGAAGGATGGCATTCAGATTACTCCAGTCGGGCCGCGGTGGGTCGCCGCGCCCTTTCCAACCATGTCGGTATCGCGGGCGTCCGCATCAAGCACTTGACGTCGCACCGTCGGCATCCTGCACGCGGCCGGTCGAGTGCCCTGCCGGTTCATCGCCGGAATAACGCGTCGGCGGTTGCGCGGTGGTTAACGGATCGCTCGCGCGCCAGCCGGGTCCGGACGATCTCGCCCTCCAGCGCGACGAGCCGCGCGTCGAGCTCGGCGACCGACAGCGGATCGAGATCCTGCCGCAGCAGCTCGGTCAATGCGTCATTGGGACGCGACGGGGCGTCGTCCGATTCCATCGTCGCATAACGTTGACCCCCGCCCGCACGATGTCAATAAGGCCGTCATGCCCGTATCTCCGCGGTCGGGCGAGCTACGGACAGGATGCGACCGGATGAGCGAAGTGCCCGAGACGATGCAGGCGATCGATCCGGAGGCGCCCGGCGGCCCCGAAGTGCTGACGCTGGTCGAACGGCCGGTGCCGCGCCCCGGCGCGGGCGAGGTGCTGATCCGCGTCGCCGCCGCTGGGGTCAACCGCCCCGACGTGCTCCAGCGCAAGGGCGGCTATCCGCCGCCGCCGGGCGCGCCGTCGATCCCCGGGCTGGAGATCGCCGGTACCGTCGTCGCGCTCGGTGCCGATGTCGATGACGCGCTGCTCGGCCAGCGCGTCTGCGCGCTGCTCGCCGGCGGCGGCTATGCCCAATATGCGGTCGCGCCCGCCGGCCAGTGCCTGCCGGTGCCCGCCGGGCTCGACATGATCGAGGCGGCGGCGATCCCCGAGACGCTGTTCACCGTGTGGACCAATCTGTTCGAGCGCGCCTTCGCCACCGAGGGCGACAGCGTGCTGCTGCACGGCGGCACCAGCGGCATCGGCACGATGGCGATCGCGCTCGCCAACATCTTCGGCCTGACGATCATCGTCACCGCCGGCTCGGACGCGAAATGCGCACGCGCCCGCGAACTCGGCGCGACGCATGCGATCAACTACAAGACCGAGGATTTCGTCGAGCGGGTCAAGGCGATCACCGACGGCAAGGGCGTCACCGCGGTCATCGACATGGTCGGCGGCGACTACGTGCCGCGCAACCTGCAATGCCTCGCCGACGACGGCCGCCACGTCTCGATCGCGGTGCAGGGCGGCGCGCAGGCGACGATCCCGCTGTTCGAGATCATGCGCCGCCGCTTGACGCTGACCGGATCGACGCTGCGCCCGCGCGACACCGCGTTCAAGTCGCTGGTCGCCGACGAGATCGGCCGCACCGTCTGGCCGCATGTCGAGGCCGGCCGGCTGCGCCCGATCATCGATCGCGTCTTCCCGCTCGCCGAGGCGGCCGCGGCGCACGCCCGGATGGAAGAGGGCGATCACGTCGGCAAGATCGTGCTCACCGTCTGATCCGCGCCGGGCATAGATATTAGGTTGTTAACTCCCTTGTCTTTAAACGGTAACTTATTGAAATCTATCCGACGGACATGCGCCGCGGTTTGTGTTCGGAGGTCCTTTCCGATGCAAGTGGAATCTTGACCCGCGGCAGGTGCGGTTCCGTACCGCGCGCGTCCTTACTGGCGAAACTCTTGCTCCCCTCGCCGCTTGCGTCCATGCCTGCGGTTCATCCCCAATGGATTGTCCCGCGCGCGTCATGACTCTTCCTCCCGCTTCTCCGCCCCGCTCCTCCCGCCGGGCGGGTTCCGCGCCGACGATCAGCGACGTCGCCAAGCGCGCCGGCGTCTCGCCGATGACCGTCTCGCGCGTCATCAACGGCGAAAGCAACGTCCGCCCCGCCACCCGCGACCGGGTCAACGACGCGATCTCCGCGCTCAATTACGCCCCCAATCCCGCCGCACGCAGCCTGGCGGGGGCGGGGCCGTCGCGCGTCGGGCTGCTCTACAGCAATCCCAGCGCCGGCTTCCTCAGCGAATTCCTGCTCGGCAGCCTCGACCAGGCGAGCCGCAGCGACGTCCAGATCATCGTCGAGAAATGCGACCTCGGCGATCACGAGCTGGAGGTCGCACAGCATCTGATCGACGGCGGCATCGACGGCATCATCCTGCCGCCGCCGCTGTGCGAGGCGCCGGCGCTGCTCGCGCTGCTCGACGCGGCGAATATCCCGAGCGTCGCGGTCGCCACCGCGCTGCCCGCGGCGAGCCAGATGGCGATCCGCATCGACGACCGCGCCGCCGCGGCGACGATGACCCGGCATATCATGGACCTCGGCCATCGCCGCATCGGTTTCATCGCCGGCAATCCCAATCTCTCCGCCAGCGACCAGCGGCTGGAAGGCTATCGCGAGGCGCTGGCCGAGGCCGGGATCGCGATCGACCCGGACCTGATCGTCGACGGCCTGTTCACCTATCTGTCCGGCCTCGACGCCGCCGAGCAACTGCTCGGCCTGACAGACCCGCCGACCGCGATCTTCTCGTCCAACGACGATATGGCGGCGGCGACGGTGGCGGTGGCGCATCGCCGCGGGCTCGACGTGCCCGGCGACCTCACCGTCTGCGGCTTCGACGACACGACGCTGTCGACCGCGATCTGGCCCGAGCTCACCACCATCCACCAGCCGATCGCCGACATGGCGCGCGCCGCGGTCGCGCTGCTCGTCGGCACCATCCGCCGCCAGCGCGGCGGCGACGCCCCGCGTCATCAGGTGCTCGACTATACGCTGATCCGCCGCCAGTCCGACGCCCCGCCGCGGCGGCGGCCGCGCGCCAGCCTTTAGGTTGGATCGACGGTCCCGAAGGGCCTAGAAGAAGAGGAATGTTCGCGCGGAGGCGCGGAGATGGACCGGGGAGGCGATGTGGTCCTGTCATCGCCGTCGTTCGATAGGAAGGAACGCGGATCGGGCGAGCGCAACACCTCCGCGCCTCCGCGTGAACGTCACCTCGGCTCGTGCGAACCGGGGGCGCAACCCTCGATTGGTCGCGGCGGCCGGTTATGGGTTGCGTCGCGGCGCGCAAGCGTAGACGGTGCCGGGCAGGGCGGATGAAGGTGACACGCTAGGCTATGGCGACGCAGGCAGCGCCTCTCTCGGACGCCGCGACGCATGCGCGGCGCTGGATCACGGATTATTGCGCGCGCACCATCGCGGGCGACGTGCTGTGCGGCAGCGACGACGCCGCCTGGGCGGCGATGTTCGAGGAACTCGCCACCGTCGCCTCCGACGACCTCGACCACGTCCGCGAACGCGTCCGCCGTCACGCCGCCGACATCGGCATGGGCTTCCGCATCATCGGCGAGGCGGACGAGCGGCCGTGGCCCGTCTCCCCCGTGCCGCTGCTGATCGCGGCGGACGAATGGGCGCAGATCGTCCGCGGCGTCACCCAGCGCGCCGCGTTGATGGAAACGGTGATCGCCGATCTCTACGGCCCCGGGCGGCTGGTCGAGCGCGGGCTGATCCCCGCCGCTCTGGTCACCGGCAGCCCCTATTTCCTGCGGCCGATGGTCGGGCTGGAGCCGCCCGGCGGCCGCCACCTGCATTTCATCGCGATCGACCTCGGCCGTGGCCCGACCGGCGAATGGCGCGTGCTCGCCGATCACCTGCGCGCCCCCGCCGGCGCCGGCTATGCGCTGGAGAACCGGCTCGCGGTCAGCCGCACGCTGGGGGGCCTGCAGGCGCGGATCAACGTCCAGCGCCACGCGCCCTTCTTCGCCGCCTTCCGCGCCGGCATCGCCGCGATGTGCCGCCGCACCGACCCGCGTATCGGCCTGCTGACGCCGGGCCGGTTCAACCCGAGCTATCCCGAACAGGCGCATCTCGCGCGCTATCTCGGGCTGCTGCTGGTCGAGGGCGCCGATCTCGCCGCGCTGGAAAACCAGCTCTACGTCCGCACCATCGCTGGCCTCAAGCGCGTCGACGCTCTGTGGCGGCGCGTCGATCCGCGCATGCTCGATCCGCTGGCGTTCGATTCGCATTCGCAGATCGGCGTACCGGGGCTGATCGATGCCTATGCCGCGGGCAATGTCGTACTCTCCAACGCCCCCGGCGCGGGTGTGCTCGAGGCGCCGGCGTTCGGCGCCTTCCTGCCGCAGCTCGCGACGCGACTGTGCGGCGAGAGCCTGCACCTGCCCAATATCGCGACCTGGTGGTGCGGCCAGCCGTCCGAGCGTGCGCGCGTCGAGGAAGACCTCGACCGGATGCTGATCGGGTCCGCGTTCGGCCCCGTGCCGCTCGGCCTGCCCGGCGGCCGCAAGATGCCGGGCGCCGAACTCGACGCCGGCCAGCGCGCCGCGCTGCTCGCCGATATGGAACGCCGGCCACAGGATTATGTCGGGCAGGAGATCGTCCGCCTGTCGACCATGCCGGTGGTGATCGACGACCGATTGGTGCCGCGGCCGTTCACGCTGCGCGTCTTCGCCGCGCGCGACGGCAACGGCGAATGGACGGTGCTGCCCGGCGGCTTCGCGCGGATCGGCGAGGCGACCGACCCGCGCGCCAGCGTGCTGGGGGAGGGCACCTGGTCCGCCGACGTCTGCATCCACGGCGCCGACACGGTCGAGCCGGTGTCGCTGCTCCCCGCGCCCGATTCGCATCAGGTCCGCCGCAATCCCGGCACGCTGCCGAGCCGCGTCGCCGATAATTTCTACTGGCTCGGCCGCTATCTGGAGCGCGGCGAGGCGCTGCTCGCGGCGATCCGCGTCATGCTCGGCAATTCGATCGATGCCGATGGCGGCGCGGCCTTGTCCTCGGCGACGGTCGGCAAGCTCGTCGGGCTGATCGCCGGCGGCGGCGCGGCGCCGCATCCCGCCTCGCTGCGCCGCGCCGACCTCACCGGCTTCGCCAGGACCGCGATGGAGGACGAGGGCTGGCATTCGGTCGCGACGATCAACCGGCTCGCGCGCGGCATCGGCGAAGGCTCGCGCGACCGGCTGTCGGCGGACATGGTGCGGCTGCTCGAAGCACCGTTCCCGACGCATCGCGGCATGCTCGATCGCGCCGGCTCGCTCCAGCGCCGCTATGTCGCGATCGCCGGCCTTTCGGCGGAGCATATGGGGCGGACCGCGGCGTGGCGGTTCCACGATCTCGGCCGCCGCGTCGAGCGGGCGATGGCGATGACGCGCGCGCTGCGGCTGTTCGGCATGCCGGGGGCGACCGCCGACGATCTGTCGACGCTGCTCGACCTCGCCGACAGCCAGATCAGCTATCGCCAGCGCTATCTGACGGGAATCGCGCGCGTCCCCGTCGTCGATCTCGTCGCGCTCGATCCGGGCAATCCGCGCAGCCTCGCCTATCAGGCGGAGCGGATCGGCGAGCGGCTGCGCGACCTGCCGGTGCTCAGCGACGACGGCATGCCCGAACCGCAACAGGCGCACGGCCGCAGCCTCGCCGCCGCGCTGGCGATGACGACCGCGGCGACGCTCGATGCCGACGTGCTCGGTGACCTCGAACGGCGGCTGGCGCAACTGTCGGAAAGCGTCGCCCGCCGCTATTTCCTGCAGGGCGCCGAGCCGCTGCGCGAAGGCGGGCTGACGCTGGCATGACGGCGATGCAGTACGGCGGATGGGGTTCACGGCCCTCCCACCTCCACACCGTCCCCCCGGACTTCTTCGAGATCTCCGCGGGAGTCCGCATCACCAGTGAAGCAACACAGTGCTCCTGCGAACGCAGGAGCCTAGGGCCAAGCAGAGCAACGTCTCCTTACGCTCGGAACTCCTGGGCTCCTGCTTTCGCAGGAGCACTGGGACAGTTTTACAGAGGTTTCGAACAACTCCGCGGTGACGAGGGGTTTGGGGCGAAGGATCGCCCCAAGCGAGCCGCCACAAGCCCGTATTCCGCGCACCGGACAGAAACGGCATGATTGGTGAAATGCTCTACGATATCCGCCACATCACGCGCTTCGACTATGGCGGCAACGTCAAGTTCGCGCGCTGCAACCTGCGGCTGAAACCGATCGACTGGCCGGGGCAGAGTCTCGAGGATTATGCGCTTACCGTCGAACCGGTCGGCCGGCTCAGCCCGGCGCGTGCCGAGGCGGGACTCGCCAACGTCACCCGGCTGGTGATCGATACGCCGGTGCGCAGCCTGACGATCGAGAGCCGCTCGCGGATGCGCGTCGACCGGCTGGTGCCGGTGGCCTCGCCCGACGACCCGACGCTGGGCGAGGTCGCCGCGCTGGCGCGTGCCAGCCGTGACCTGTCCGCGGCAAGCCCGGCCAACTACCTGTTCCCGTCGCCGCTGATCCCGCTCGACCATGCCATCGCCGCTTATTGCGCCCCCGATCTCGACCCGGCGCGCGGCGCGCTGGAGGCGGGGATCGCGCTGGCGCGGCGCATCCAGGACGATTTCACCTTCGATGCGACCGCGACTCTGGTCGACACGCCGCCGCACGAGGCGTTCCTCAAGCGCAAGGGCGTCTGCCAGGATTTCGCGCAGATCATGATCACCGGCCTGCGCGCCGCCGGCCTGCCCGCCGCTTATGCCAGCGGCTATATCCGCACCATCCCGCCCGCGGGCCAGCCGCGGCTGGTCGGTGCGGATGCGACGCACGCCTGGGTGCTGTTATGGTGCGGGCCGGTGCACGGCTGGGTCGGGCTCGACCCCACCAACGGCATCTGGATGGCGGGCGATCACATCGTCATGGCGGTCGGCCGCGACTATGCCGAGATCGCGCCGGTCGACGGCGTGGTGCTCGGGTCGCAGGCGCAGAACATGGCGGTGAGCGTCGACGTCGCGCCGCTGGCCTCCGACGTCTGATACACTTCCCTCCCGTTCGCCCTGAGCCTGTCGAAGGGCAGGTGGGTCTCACCGTGCTTCGACAAGCTCAGCACCAACGGGGGGGTATCGTGCAAGGCAGTGTTGCTCACAAATCCGGCAACACCTGCTCCGCCACGCCCCAGCCCGCCAGCGCCCGCGACGTCGCGCGCTGCAACAGTTCCTCGGCATCGCGTACGCCCCAGCGCGCCGCGGTGTCGATATCGCGCAGCTCGGTCCACGACACCGGCGCCGCGACCGGCGCGCCGGCCCGCGCACGCGCCGAATAGGGCATGATCGCGGTGCTGCCGCGCTGGTTGCGCAGGTAGTCGATGAAGATCTTCCCCTTGCGCTTCGCCTTGGTCATCACCGCGACGTAACGGTCGGGCTCGGCCGCCGCCAACGCCCGCGCGAAGCGATCCGCAAAGTCCTTCACCGCCGGCCATGCCGCCTGCGGCGTCAGCGGCACGACGACGTGCACGCCCTTGCCGCCCGACAATAATGGAAAGCTGACCAGCCCCAGTTCGGCGAGCTGCGCGCTGACATGCTCCGCCGCGCGCTTGGTGTCGGCGAAGTCGAGCCCCTCGTCGGGGTCGAGATCGATCACCAGCCGGTCGGGCTTTTCCAGATCGTCGATCCGCGATCCCCAGCCGTGGAATTCGATCGTCCCCATCTGCACGCAGGCGACTAGCCCGTCGGCATCGTCGACATAGAGATAGGGCTGCACCGAGCCGTCCTTCTCCTTGACGTCGACATGATGCACCGTGTCGCCGAAACTGCCCGCGTCATGCTTCTGGAAGAAGCATTGCTTGGCCCGCCCCTGCGGACAGCGCACCAGGCTGACCGGCCGCCGCCCCGCCCAGGGCAGCATGATCGGCGAAAGTTGCGCATAATAATCGGCGAGCTCGCCCTTGGTGACGTCGCTTTCCGGAAAGATCACGCGGTCGCGGCTGCTGACCTTGATATGCACCTCGGGCGCGGCAGGCGCGGGTTCGGCGACCTCCGCCACCACGTCCGCCGCCGCCTTGTCGCCGCGCAGGCCGAGGAAGCTCGAATGGCGCAGCACTTTGTCCGGCGTCACCTCGGCGAAAGCGATTTCGGCGACGAGTTCGGGCTTCACCCATTTCGCGCCGCGCAGCGCCGCCTTGAACGGCGTGAGGCTCTCCGCATCGACCGGCGGCGTCTTGACCGCGAGCCCCGCCAGCCGTTCGGCGAGGTCATCCATCATCGCCTGATCGAAGCCGGTGCCGACCTTGCCGGCATAGCGGAAGCCGCCATCCTCGTGCAGCCCGAGCAGCAGCGACTTGAAGCCGCGCTTCTTGTCCGACGGCGTCCAGCCGATGATGACGAACTCCTGCCGCCGCGTGCATTTTGCCTTGAGCCACGTCCGGTTGCGCTTGCCGGCATAAGGCGCGTCGGCGCGTTTCGAGACGACGCCCTCCAGCCCCTCCTTGCACATCGCCTCGAACAGCGCCTCGCCCGAGCCGAGCACGTGCTCGGCGAACTGGAGGCGCGGCCCGTCGGTCAGCATCGCACGCAGCCGGTCCTTGCGCTCGACGGTGGTCAGCGCGGCCAGGTCCTCGCCATCCAGTTCGAGCAGGTCGAAGGCGAACAGCGTCATGTCGCCGCCGGCCGAAATGGCGTCCTTGAGCGTCGAGAAATCGGGCCGTCCATCCTTGAACGCGACGATCTCGCCATCGATCAGCGCGCTGTCGACGGGCAGCGCAGCGGCCGCCTCGGCGATCGCAGCGAATTTGTCGGTCCAGTCGAGCCCGCTGCGCGTGAAGACCTTCGCCTTGCCCCCGGCGACCGCGACCAGCGCGCGATAGCCGTCATATTTCACCTCGTGCAGCCAGCCGGTGCCCGCGGGGACGGCGTCGACCAGGGTGCAGAGCTGCGGTTCGCGGAAGGCGGACATCGCCTGCGGCTTGGCGGCGCGGCGCTTCGCCGGTTTGACGGCTTTCGCGGGTTTCGCCGCCTTGGCAGGCGCGGTCTTGCGCGCCGGCTTGCCCTCGGCGATCTCCGCCATCGTCCGGCCCGTATCGACGCTGGTCAGCGCCTCCTCGACCAGCGTATCGGTGCCGCCGGCATAGGCGTCGTCGAGCTTGCGCAGCAGCCAGTTCTCGCGCTTCTCCTTGGCGCGTGGCTTCAGCCGGATCAGCAGCCATTCGCCCTTCATCCGCTCGCCGTCGAGCGTGAAGTGGAGATGCCCCTTGTCGATATCCTTGGCCGATTTGCCCGCCACCGGCGCCCAGGTGCCGCGATCCCACAGCATCACCGTGCCGCCGCCATATTCGCCTTTGGGAATCGTCCCCTCGAACGTCGCATAAGACAGGGGATGGTCCTCGGTGCGCACCGCGAGCCGTTTCTCGTCGGGATCGAGGCTCGGCCCGCGCGTCACCGCCCAGCTCTTGAGCACCCCGTCGACCTCCAGCCGGAAGTCCCAGTGCAGCCGCGTCGCATCATGCTTCTGCACCATGAAGCCGTTGCCGTGGCCCGGCGCCAGCGTACCCGCCGGCTCGGCAGTCTTCGCGAAGTCGCGCTTGGCGTTATAGCGTTCGAGCGGATCAGGCACGTTTCTTCGCCGGCGCCTTCTTGGCCGGTGCCTTCTTCGCGGGCGCCCCCGTCTCCGCCTTGGTCTCCGCCTTGGCCGCGCCCGATTTCTCCATCGACTTCTTGAGCGCCGCCATCAGGTCGACGACGTTGCTCGACGTCTTGCCGCCGTCGTCTTTCTCCTCGATCACCTTGGCGCCCTTCGCCTTGCGCTTGCGCTCGACGAGGTCCTTCAGCGCATCGACATAGCGGTCGTGGAATTCCTGCGGATCGAACGCCGAGGTCTTCTTGTCGATCAGCGCCTCGGCGAGGTCGAGCAATTCGGCGTCGGGCTTGCCCTCGGGGATCTCGCGGAAATAGCTCTGCGCCTTGTTGACCTCGTCGGCATAGCGCAGCGTCTCGAGCACCAGCCCGCGACCGCAGGGTTTCAGGCTGACGACATATTCGCGCCCGCGCATCGCCAACTGCCCCAGGCCCACTTTCTTGGTCCGCCGCAGCGCCTCGCGCAGCACGATGAACGCTTCCTCGGCGAGATCGTCCGCCGGCACGACGAAATAGGGTTTCTCGTAATAGAGCACGTCGATCTCGCTCGCATCGACGAACTGGGTCAGCTCCAGCGTCTTCTTCGATTCGAGCTTCACCGCGTCGATCTCGTCCTGCTCGAGCAGCACGAACTCGCCCTTCGACACCTCATAGCCCTTCATGATCTCGTCGGTGTCGACCGGGCCGACGCCGGTGACGATCTTCTCGTAATGGATCGGCTGGCCGGTCGGCTCGTGGATCTGCTTGAACGCGACCGACGCGCCGCTCTTGGTGGCGGCATAGATCTCGACCGGGATCGACACCAAAGCGAGCCGGATCTGTCCTTGCCAATAGGCGCGTGCGGGCATGTGTGGGTCTTTCCGTTGCGGAAGCGATTCAATCCGCGGGCGCGGGAGTCGTTCCGCCGAGGTCAATCCCTCCTCCTGCGGGCAGGGCCATCGCATACGGGCGTTCGAGTGGGTCTATCGCTTTCCAAGCCTACCCCCGTCACCCCGGACTTGTTCCGGGGTCCACTCCGCGGCGAGGAGAGCGGCTTGATTCGAGGCCGTTTCCCTGCGGGCCGGTGGACCCCGGAACGAGTCCGGGGTGCCGAATCTGATGAGGAAATCGATCAAACCTCATGACCGCAACCATAGGCGATAGCCCTTCCCGGGCGGGGGAGGAATTGATGGCTGCATTTCCCGTTGCATCAACATGCGCTAAGGGCGGCGCATGGCTGACGACCCCTTTGCGCTGTTCGACTCCTGGTACGCCGAGGCGCGCGACAGCGAGATCAACGATTCCAACGCGATGGCCTTGGCCACCGTCGATGCGACGGGGCAGCCGTCGGTGCGCATGGTGCTGCTCAAGGGCCATGGCCCGGACGGCTTCGTCTTCTACACCAACCGCGAAGGGCGCAAGGCCGCCGATCTCGCCGCGGTGCCCAAGACGGCGCTGCTGTTCCACTGGAAGTCGCTGCGCCGCCAGATCCGCATCGAGGGGCCGGTAAGCCTCGCCAGCGACGCCGAATCGGACGCCTATTTTGCCAGCCGCGGCCGCGATTCGCAGCTCGGCGCCTGGGCCTCCGACCAGTCGCGCCCCCTCGACTCGCGCGAGACGTTCGAGGCGCGGGTCGACGCCGCCAAGGCGCAGTTCGAAGGCCGCGACGTGCCGCGCCCGCTGCATTGGGGCGGCTATCGCGTCACCCCGCATGTCATCGAGTTCTGGCAGGACCGCGCGCATCGCCTGCACGAACGCCGCTTGTTCACCCGCGACGGCGACGGCTGGCGCGAAGGGTTGCTGTTCCCATGACGCGCGACGAACAGCGCCGGCTTCTGCCGCTGGCGACGCGCGCCGCGCTCGCCAGCGTGGCGATGGCGTGCTTCCTGCTCGCGCTCAAGGGCTTCGCCGCCTGGCATACCGGGTCGGTGGCGATGCTCGGCAGCCTCGCCGATACCGCGCTCGACCTGCTCGCCAGTCTAGTCACGCTGTATGGCGTCCGCCTCGCCGCGACGCCGGCGGATCACGACCACCGCTTCGGCCACGGCAAGGCGGAGGCGCTCGCCGCGCTGTTCCAGGTCGCGCTGATCACCGCCTCGGCGGCGGGCATCGCGTGGCGCGCGATCACCGCATTGTCGGAAAACGGCCCGACCGCCGACGCCGAATTCGGCATCGGCGTGTCGATCGTCGCGATCGGCGCGACCATCGTGCTGCTCTGGTACCAGCGCCAGATCATCCGCCAGACCGGCTCGGTCGCGATCATGGCGGACAACGTCCATTACCAGTCCGACGTGCTGCTCAACGGTTCGGTCATCATCGCTTTGGTGCTCGATCAATATTTCGGCTGGCACAAGGCCGATCCGATCCTCGGCATCGTCATCGCCCTGTGGCTGGCCTGGGGCGCGTTCCAGGCGTCGTCCAACGCCATCGACCAGCTGATGGACAAGGAATGGCCCGACGACGAGCGCGCCGCCTTCCTCGACGTCGCCGCGCGCCAGCCGGGGCTGAAGGGCATCCACGACTTCCGCACGCGCCGCTCGGGCAGCCACGATTTCGCGCAATTCCACATGGAGGTCGACCGCGACCTCACCGTCGGCGCGGCGCATGACATCGTCGAATCGGTCGAGCGTAACCTCCGCCGCACCTTCCCCAAGGTCGAGGTGCTGATCCACCTCGATCCCGAGGGCCATGTCGACACCGACAATCCGCTGGTCGAGGCGGACGTCACCCCCCATTGGTTCGGGAAACGCCTGTGAGAATACCGTTCGCGCAGATCGACGCCTTCGCCGACGCGCCGTTCGGCGGCAACCCCGCCGCGGTGATGCCGCTGTCGCAATGGCTCGCCGACGACGTGCTGCAGGCGATCGCGGCGGAGAACAATCTGTCGGAAACCGCCTTCCTGATCCCCGATGCGACCGGCGAGGCGGATTTCGAGCTGCGCTGGTTCACGCCGGGGCATGAGGTGCGGCTGTGCGGTCATGCCACGCTGGCGAGCGGCCATTTCGTGCTGTCGTCGGATACCGACCGCACGCAGGTCCGCTTCCGCACCCGCCGGGCGGGCGTGCTGACCGTCATGCGGGAAGGCGCGGGCTATACGCTGGCGCTGCCGGCGTGGAAGCCCGAACCCCGGCCGCTGCCCGAGGTCGTCGCGGCGCTGGGCGTCACCGATGTGGTCGAGACCTTGTGGCGCGAGGGGGGGTACGGCGTGATCGTGCTGGAGTCGGAAGCCGCCGTCCGTGCCGTCCGCCCCGACCTGCGCGCCCTGGCGGCGACCGGCGACCATCAGGCGATCGTCACCGCGCGCGGCGAGACCGCCGCGGTGGTCAGCCGCATGTTCGCGCCCGGCGCGGGCGTCGACGAGGACCCGGTGACGGGCTCGGCGCATGCGGTGATCGTGCCCTATTGGGCGGAAAAGCTCGGCACCGACCGGTTCGGCGCCTATCAGGCGAGCGCGCGCGGCGGCGCTTTGTCCTGCCGGCTGGAGGGCGACCGCGTGGTGCTCGGCGGCGCCTGCGTGACGGTGATCGAGGGAACGTTCCTGCTGCCGTGACGGTGCTGCCGCGGCATCGCCCCGCTTTGTCATCCCCGCGAAGGCGGGGATCCAGACGCGCAGGTCCCCGACTGAGCCAGAACGTCAGCGTCTATGGATCCCCGCCTCCGCGGGGATGACAGACATGGGGTGGACGCGTAGGCCCGCACCGGTGGGTCTGCTGATCGTGCGGCGAGTTCGTCGCCGCCGGCATCTGTCACCACCCCTCCTGTCGTCATCCCGGCGAACGCCGGGACCCATGGATACGATGACGTAGGCGGTAGTGTTCCCCGCCAGCCGCCCGCAACCATGGGTCCCGGCGTTCGCCGGGATGACGATCGGGCGCGCGCGCGTGAGGTGAGGCGACGGTTGCCCCTCCACCCCTCGCGCGCTACCGCCCCCGCCGCTTGGTCATCGGATCGGGCTTGACCGGCTTCACCCAGCCTTCGGGCGGCACCACCCGCGACTGGCTCGTGCCGAGCCCCATCGCGCCCGGCCGCTGCCGCTCCAGCCCGGCAGGATCGACATCCTCGCCACCGGCGCGCAGCAGGCTGATCCGGTCGCGCAGCCGCCCCGCCGTCTCGAAGTCGAGCGCCGCCGCGGCCGCCTCCATCTCCAGCCGCAGCGCCTCGATCGAGACGGTCACGCCGCCGCCGCCGCCGCCAGCGCCGGCTCGGTCGCCGCGATCCAGCCGCCGCCGAGCACCCGCTCGCCCGCATAGAGCACCGCCGCCTGGCCCGGCGCGACGCCATATTCGGGCGCGGCGAAGCGCAGCCGGTCGCCATCGAGCCGCGCCGGCACCGGCTTGGCCATCGAGCGCACCTTGGCGGTGATCGCGCCGTCATGGTCGCCGCCGATCCAGTTGAGCCCCGTCACCTGCGCCGCCGCCACCGCCAGCGCGGCGCGCGGGCCGACCACCACCTGCCGCGTCGCCGCATCGACCCGCACGACGTAGAGCGGCTCGGGCGTGCCGCCGATCTCGAGCCCGCGGCGCTGGCCGACGGTGAAATGGATGATGCCGCGATGGCTGCCCAGCCGCCGGCCGGCGAGGTCGACGATGTCGCCCGCGGTATCCGCCTCGGGGCGCAGCTTGCGCACCAGCCCGGCGTAATCGCCGTCGGGGACGAAGCAGATGTCCTGGCTGTCGGGCTTGGCGGCGACGCCGAGACCGAGTTCGGCGGCGATCTCGCGCACCCGCGCCTTGGGCAGCGCGCCGAGCGGGAAGCGCAGATAGTCGAGCTGCGCCTGCGTCGTCGCGAACAGGAAATAGCTCTGGTCGCGCGCCGGATCGGCACCGCGATGCAGTTCCGCCCCCGCCGGACCGACGACGCGGCGGACATAATGGCCGGTCGCGAGGCAATCCGCACCGAGGTCGCGCGACAGGCTCAGCAGGTCGGTGAACTTCGGCCCGGTGTTGCACTGGACGCAGGGGATCGGCGTCTGCCCCGCCAGATAGGCGTCGGCGAAGGTGTCGACCACCGTCTCGCGGAACCGCGTCTCGTGGTCGAAGACGTAATGCGCGATGCCGAGCCGGTCGCACACCGCGCGCGCGTCGCGGATGTCGCGCCCGGCGCAGCAGCTGCCGGCACGGCCCGTCGCCTCGCCATGGTCGTACAGCTGCAGCGTGACGCCGATCGTCTCGGCGCCGGTCTGCGCCGCCAGCGCCGCGACCACCGAACTGTCGACCCCGCCCGACATCGCCACGACGATCCTCTTGCCGGTAAGCGTGTCGCCGAGCTGGAAATCCACATCGTCCATCCGGCCATCATACCCGGTCCGGCGGCGAACCGCAAAACAGCTACGGTTAACATCGGCTCACATAGGTTCGCACAAAAGTGACGGCGGCTTTACCCCGCCTTCATTGCTCGCCGCTACAAGGGAGGTTCGAACAGGCAACACGAGTGGATCAGCGTTGGACCTCAGCTTTCCAGGCTTCGACAGAAATACGGAGGTCACCAAGCTTCCGGGCGATCTGGCGGTGCTCATGGTCGGGATCGCCGCACGGCAGACGGCGTCGCCGACCGCCGTCGCGCAGGCGCGCTTCGGCCGGATCGGTCATCCCTCGCGTTTGCTGCAGCCGCTCGACGGCGCCTTCAACGGTCCGACCGCGGCGCTGCTTGCCCAATGGAGGGACGGAATTCCGCGCCCGGAAGAATGAAACTGCCGTTAACCTTGGCGTGCAAGGCGATCTTCAAGACCGTTCGCTAAGGTTCAGTATCGCGTTTGAGAGGGGGCCCCCAGCCCCGATCGAGGTTGAGTGATGATCGAGAACCAGAAAATCCGTCCTGCCAAAGTGATAGGCCCGCTCGGCGAGTCGCTCACGCTGGATTCGCTGCCGCCGCCGTCGACGACGCGCTGGGTGGTGCGGCGCAAGGCGGAAGTGGTCGCGGCGGTCAACGGCGGTCTGCTGACCGTCGACGAGGTCTGCGCGCGCTACGGTCTGACGGTCGAGGAATTCGCCAGCTGGCAGCGCGCGATCGACCGTTCCGGCATGCCCGGACTGCGCGTCACCCGCATCCAGCACTATAAATCGCTATACGAGCGCCAGCAGAAATATTGAGCGATCCGACGCCTCTGGCCCTCGAAAAACGAAACGCGTGCGGAACATTGTTACGGGGTTGAGAGTCTTTCCGAGCGGAGCCCACGGCGGGCACAACGGAGGGACCTATGGGTATCATTCTTTGGCTTATCATCGGCGGTGTCATCGGCTGGCTCGCCAGCATCATCATGCGCACCGACGCCCAGCAGGGCATCTTCCTGAACATCGTCGTCGGCATCGTCGGCGCGTTCATTGGTGGCCTGATCCTGTCGGGCGGTTCGATCAACAATCAGCCGCTCAACATCACTTCGTTCCTGGTATCGCTGCTCGGTGCGGTGATCCTGCTTGCGATCGTGAACCTCGTGCGTCGCGGTAGCGTTCGCTAAGACGTTCGCTTCGTCACGCGAAACGAAAGGGCCGTCCGGGCGACCGGGCGGCCCTTTTCGCGTCATTGCAGCAGGAAGCGCACCGACAAAGTGACGGTGACGTCCTTCTCGCCCGGCGCGATCTCGGTCGATGCGGCATCCGCCTTCATCGCGCGCGCCATGAACATCGGCTGCGGCCCCGGTCCGCCGGCATCCTGCCCCGCCTCGGCGATCGAGATCACCCGCGCCACCTTCATCCCCGCCGCCGCCGCATATAGATCGGCCCGCGCGCGCGCCCGCTTGACCGCATCGGTCCGCGCCTCGTCCAGCGCCGTCTCGGGCGTGTCGATCGACAGGTTGGGGCCGTCGATCTGGTTCGCGCCCTGCGCCACCAGCGCATCGAGCACGCTGCCCGCCTTGGTCACGTCGCGGAAGCGGACGCTGACCGTGTTGGTCGCCTGATAGCCGGTGATCGCCGGCGGCTGGCCGTCGGTATAGCGATATTGCGGGCTCAGTCCGACGTTCGACGTGGCGAGGTCGCGCGGCGCGATGCCGGCGCGCTTCAGCGCCGCGAGCACGCGCTGCATCCGCTGCGCATTGTCGGCGAGCGCGGCGGCGGCGGTCGGTGCCTGCGACACCACGCCGGCACGGATCGTCGCCAGATCGGGCACCCGCGTCGTGCGTCCCTCCGCGCTGACGTCGAGGATCGTCCCCTGCGCCGGCACCAGCGGCTCGACGCTGGTCGCCGCGCTCTGCGCCAGCGCCGCCGTCGGAACCATCATTAGCGCCATTGCTGACAGATATTTCACTTAGTCTCTCCCGTGTTGGTGAACGCCAGGCCGAGCATTTGCCCTGATCGAGGTCAACCCTAGCTGAACGGGCGATCATGTTGCGGACACTGTGCATTTCGGGCATGGCAGCGCCATCGCGCCAGCGGGGGCTTGAGCGCGGTGATTTATTCAGATAACACAGTCGCGACGGACGATGGCCCGGCAGTGGCCGGCACGGGGATGGGACAGGCATGAACGACTATCAGGGTTCGATCGGTCACGAGGAACGGCTGGCTCTGCCGGGTGAATCCGCACCGTCGGGCCGCCGCCGCAAGATCGTCGTCGTCGCCGTCATCGTGCTGCTGCTCGCCATCGTCACCTGGGCGATGTTCGGCCGCAAGAAGGCCGATCCCGCCGCCGGCCAGAAGACCGAGCAGATGCCGACCGTCACCGTCGTCGTCCCCGGCCGCAAGACCGTCGACCGCACGCTCACCGCCACCGGCACGCTCGCCGCGCGCCGCGAGATGCCGGTCGGCGTCGCCGGCGAGGGCGGGATGATCACCCGCGTCCTCGTCGAGCCCGGCCAGTGGGTCAATGCGGGGCAGGTGCTCGCCACCGTCGACCGCTCGGTGCAGACGCAGACCGCCGCCTCGCTCGCCGCGCAGGTCGCGGTCGCGCGCTCCGACCAGACGATCGCGCAGGCCGAGCTCGACCGCGCGCAGCAGCTCGTCGACCGCGGCTTCATCTCCAAGGCCGATCTGCAGCGCAAGGCCGCGACCCGCGACGCCGCCGCCGCGCGCGTGCAGGTCGCCGCCGCCAGCCTGCGCGAGGCCAATGCCCGCAACGGCCGGCTCGACATCCGCGCGCCCGAAGCCGGCCTCGTCCTCACCCGCGGCGTCGAGCCCGGCCAGATCGTCAGCTCGGGCAGCGGCGTGCTGTTCCGCATGGCGCAGGGCGGCCAGATCGAGATGCGCGCGCAGCTCGCCGAGGCCGATCTCGCCAGCCTGCACGCCGGCGCGCGTGCGCAGGTGACGCCGGTCGGCAGCGACCGGACCTTCGCCGGCGAGGTGTGGCAGGTCTCGCCGATCATCGATGCGAACACGCGGCAGGGCATCGCGCGGATCGCGCTGCGCTACGATCCCGCATTGCGCCCGGGCGGCTTCGCCTCGGCGACGATCGTCGGCGGCGCCGCGGTCGCGCCGTTGCTCCCCGATGCGGCGTTGCAGAGCGACGACAAGGGCAGTTTCGTGTATATCGTCGGCAAGGACGACAAGGTCGAGCGCCGCAACATCAAGATCGGCCAGGTCTCCGACGCCGGCGTGACCGTGGTGGCGGGCCTCGACGGCAGCGAACGCGTCGTCCGCTCGGCGGGCGGGTTCCTGGCCCCCGGCCAGAAGGTGAAACCGGTCGTCGCGACCGCCCAGCCAAAGGCGAGCTGACATGAGCTTCCGCAACATCTCCGCCTGGGCGATCCGCAACCCGGTCCCGCCGATCGTGCTGTTCCTCGCACTGACGCTGGCGGGGATCGTCAGCTTCATGCGGATGGACGTCAACAACGACCCCGACATCGACTTCCCCGTCGTCATCGTCGTCATCAGCCAGCCCGGCGCCGCGCCGACCGAGCTGGAAAACCAGGTCACCAACCGCGTCGAATCGGCGGTCCGCTCGCTCCAGGGCATCGACGAGATCACCTCGACCGTCACCGAGGGCCAGTCGACCACCGTCGTCCAGCTCGCGATCGGCACGCCGATCGACCGCGCGGTCAACGACACCCGCGACAAGATCGCGCAGATCCGCAGCAATCTGCCCGAGGGCATCCTCGAACCGCAGATCTTCCGCGCCGACACCACCGACAACGACCTCGCCAGTTATTCGGCGATCGCCAGCGACATGACCGTCGAGCAATTGAGCTGGTACATCGACAATACGGTGACCAAGGAACTGCTGTCGGTGCCCGGCATGGCCGCGGTCAACCGCAACGGCGGCGTCAGCCGCGAGATCCGCGTCATCCTCGATCCGCTGCGTCTGCAGAGCCAGGGCCTCACCGCCAGCCAGGTCAACGCGCAGCTGCGCCAGATCAACCTCAACGCCGCCGGCGGCCGTGCCGAGATCGCGGGGTCCGAACAATCGGTGCGCGTGCTCGGCAACGCCCGCAACGCCAACGACCTCGCGCAGACGCAGATCAACGTCGGCAACGGCCGCACCATCCGCTTGGGCGACATCGCCACCGTCCGCGACCTCTATGCGGAACAGCGCAGCCGCGCCGCGGTCGACGGCCGACAGGCGATCAGCTTCGACTTCCAGCGCGCCAAGGGCGCCTCCGACGTCACCGTCTTCAACGAGGCGGTGAAGAAGCTCGCCGACCTCGAGAAGCGCAACCCCAACGTCCATTTCATCCTGCGCTCGAACAGCGTCAAATACACCGAGGCGCAATACGAATCCGCGATCCATGCGATGATCGAGGGCGCGGTGCTCGCGGTGCTCGTCGTGCTGCTGTTCCTGCGCGACTGGCGCGCGACGATGATCTCGGCGCTGGCGATTCCGCTGTCGGCGATCCCGACCTTCTGGTTCATGGAGCTGCTCGGCTTCAACCTCAACCAGATGACGTTGCTCGGCCTCAGCCTCGTCGCCGGCGTGCTCGTCGATGACGCGATCGTCGAGATCGAGAATATCGTCCGCCACATGCGGATGGGCAAATCCGCCTATCAGGCGTCGATCGACGCCGCCGACGAGATCGGCCTCGCGGTGCTCGCCACCACCATGTCGATTGTCGCGGTGTTCATGCCGGTCAGCCTGATGCCCGGCATCTCGGGCCAGTATTTCCAGAATTTCGGCCTTACCGTCGTCGTCTCGGTGCTGATGAGCCTCGCCGTCGCGCGTCTCATCACGCCGATGATCGCCGCCTATTTCCTCAAGAGCTTCGGTCACGCCAGCCACGGCGAGGGCCGGCTGATGGACGTCTATATGGCGGTGCTGCGCTGGACGCTCGACAGCAGCCGGCAAAAGGCGAGCGCGGCGCGCGGCGGCTTCCACCGCTTCACCAGCCGTTGGCGCGATCACCGCATGTGGGTGATGGGTTTCGGTTTCCTCACCTTCATCGCGACGATCCTGATGTTCGGCGCGGTCCCGATGCAATTCTCGCCCGCTGAGAACAGCGACAATTCGACCGCGACGATCGAGATGGTGCCGGGCGCGACGCTCGCCCAGACCGACGAGGTCGTGACGCGGGTCGGCGAGCTGCTGCGGCGCCAGCCCGAGGTCGCCTCGGTCTATACCCGCACCGGCTCGAACGGCGCGGTCAACACCGGCCGCGTCACCGCGACGCTCAAGGAAGACCGCACCGTCACCAGCACCGAATTCGAGCGTAACCTCGCGCCCGAACTCGCCAAGATCGCCGATGCGCGCGTCGGCTTCCGCTCGCAGTTCGGCTGGGGCTCGTCGGGCCGCGACATGACCGTCGTGCTCGGCGGCGACGATCCCGTGCTGTTGCAGAAGACCGCGAACACGCTGGTCGACCAGATGGCGACGCTGCCGACGCTCACCCAGCCGCGCATTTCGGGCAACCTCCAGCGGCCCGAGATCGTCATCAAGCCGCGCTTCGACCTCGCCGCCAATCTCGGCGTGACGACGCAGGCGCTGTCCAGCGCGATCCGCATCGCGACGCTCGGCGACATCGACCAGAATTCGGCGCGCTTCTCGCTGTCGGACCGGCAGGTGCCGATCCGCGTCGCGCTCGATCAGGGCGCACGCACCGAATTGTCGACGATCCAGAACCTGCCCGTCTCCACCGCGAGCGGCGGGTCGGTGCCGCTGTCGCTGATCGCCGACATCAGCCTGGGCTCCGGCCCGACGCAGATCGACCGCGTCAACCAGCAGCGCCGCATCGCCGTCGGCGCCGATCTCGCCCCCGGCATCGTCTCGGGCACCGCGCAGAAGCAGATCGACAATCTGCCGATCATGAAGAACCTGCCATTGGGCGTGAACAAGCTGACGCTCGGCCAGGCCAAGTGGCAGCAGGAGATGCTCAACAATTTCGTCGTCGCGGTGATCGCGGGCACCTTCCTCGTCTTCGCGGTGCTGGTGCTGCTCTACCGCCGCGCGCTGCCGCCGTTCGTCAACATGGCCTCGCTGCTGCTCGCGCCGCTGGGCGGGCTGATCGCCTTGTGGGCGACGGGCAATCCGCTGTCGCTGCCGGTGTTCATCGGGCTGCTGATGCTGCTCGGCATCGTCGCCAAGAATTCGATCCTGCTGATCGACTTCGCGCTGGAGGAGATGAACAAGGGCGTCGACACGCTCACCGCGATCATCGACGCCGGCCACAAGCGCGCGCAGCCGATCGTGATGACGACGGTCGCGATGGTCGCCGGCATGGTGCCGACCGCCGCGTCGATCGGCAGCGACGGGTCGTGGCGCGCGCCGATGGGCATCGTCGTGATCGGCGGCCTGCTGCTCTCGACGCTGCTGACGCTGGTAATCGTGCCGGCGGCGTTCAGCCTCGCGGTCGGCATCGAACGCTACATCGGCCCCCGCCTCGGCAGCCGCCTGCTCACCTACCGCCCCGGCGACGACGGCAGCACCGTGGTCGGCATCGCCGGTCCCGACCAGCCGAGCATCGCGCCGGTCCCGGGCCGCATCGGCCGCGACGATCCGGGCGCGCAGCCGGCGGAATGACGGGACGGGCGTAGCGTACGTCCCGGATGATCGTCATCCCGGCGCAGGCTTGGGCAATCGCATATGGACGCTCGTGCGAGCCTGTCGCCTTCCCAGCCCACCCCGTCACCCCGGACTTGTTCCGGGGTCCACCCTGCGGCGAGGAGAAAGGCTTGAGTCGACACCCTTCTCTCGCGGCCCGGTGGACCCCGGAACGAGTCCGGGGTGACGAATTTGGTAAGGAAACCGATCGATCCTCATCACGCAGCAATATGCGATAGTCCCGCCGCGCAGGTCGGGCTTGGGCCGCAACCTCAGCGTATATGGATCGCCACCTGCGCGGGGATGACATAGGAATAAGCGGTATCGATCGACACCGCCCGACCGACGCCGCGCCACCCCAATCGCCCGATCCACTTGAACTTCCCCCGCGCTCGGGGATTGTTTCGCATATGATAGCCTTCCCCCGCGCCAGCACCACCGAGGCGGCACCGCCCGCGCTGGTCCGGATGCGGCGTATCGCCGTCGGCCTTCTCGTCGCGATGGCGGCGCTGTTCCTCGTCAGCCGCCAGCTTGCCCCGACGCACCCCGGCTGGGGGTTCGCGCAGGCGTTCGGCGAGGCGGCGATGGTCGGCGGGCTCGCCGACTGGTTCGCGGTCACCGCTTTGTTCCGCCACCCGCTCGGCCTGCCGATCCCGCACACCGCGATCATCCCGCGCAACAAGGACCGGATTGGCGACACGCTCGCCGCATTCCTGCGCACCAATTTCCTCCAGCCCGCGGTGATCGGCCGGCGCATGCGCCGCGTCGATGTCGCCACCGCGATCGCGCGCTGGCTCACCGATCCGCCCGAGGGGGCAGGGGGCCGTTTCCGTCAGGGCGCGTCGAAGCTCGTCGCGCAGGTGCTCGAAGGGCTCGATCCGCAGCGGCTCGGCGGCATGGTCAAGGCCGGCATCGCCGCCCGGCTGCGCGAGACGGAGGTCGCGCCGATCCTCGGCCGGGTGATGCAGGCCGCGCTCGCCGAACAGCGCCATGCGCCGCTTCTCGACGGCGCGATCCGCTGGGGAGCGAAGGCGCTCGCCGCCAACGAGCATCTCATCCGCCAGATGGTCCACGACCGCGCCGGATCGATCCTGCGCTGGACCGGGCTCGACGAGACGGTGGCGGACAAGCTCATCGCCGGGCTCGACAAACTGGTCGCCGACATGGCCGACGATCCGCAGCATCCGCTGCGCCTCAAGGCCGAGGAGGGGCTCGACCGACTCGCCTGGGACCTGCAATTCGATCCCGCCACCCGCGCCCGCGTCGAGGCGATGAAGGTCGAACTGATCGCCAATCCGGCGATGCAGCGCTGGCTCGACGGGCTGTGGGAGTCGGCACGCGCCGGCCTGCTCCGCATCGCGCGCGATCCCGAGGGGGCGATGCAGGGCCAGCTCGGCGACATGCTGCGCCAGCTCGGCCAGACGCTGACGCAGGACCCGCGGCTGTCGCATACGATCAACCGCTTCGTCCGCCGCGCCGTGGTCGGCATCGCCGCGGATTATGGCGACGGCATCGTCCGTTTGGTCTCGGAGACGGTGCGCGGCTGGGATGCCGATACGATCACCAGCCGGCTGGAGAATGCGGTCGGTCGCGACCTGCAATATATCCGCATCAACGGCACGCTGGTCGGCGGGCTGGTCGGCCTCGCCATCCATGCCGTCGACGTGCTGTTGTGAACCCGCGCTGTCTGGTCAACCCAACCGTCCCGTATGATAAACGCCTTGCCGTGGATCGGAACTTGCCGCACAAGCGCAAGCGATGAGCGCCACAGCCGAATTCGAGCAGGACAGCGGCGGAACCCTTCGCTTTTCCGGTGATCTGCTGTTGCGGACGCTCGGCACGCTGCCCGACCGGCTCGACGCGATCAGCGGCCCGGTCGAGCGGATCGATCTCAGCGGCATCGGCCGGATCGACACCGTCGGCGCCTGGGTCGTCCATCGCCTCGCGACCCGCCACGAGGCGGCGATCGAGGGGCTCGACGAGGACGGCCGCTATCTGCTCGATTCGGTGGTCGCCGCCGACCGGCCGGTGGCGCTGGCCCCGCACGCGCGCAACGCCTTCAGCAAGATGCTCGGCGAGATCGGCGATGCGGTCATCATCACGCTGCGCACGCTCTATGGACTGCTCGGCTTCATGGGCGCGACGACGATCGCCTTCGTCAACGTCGTGCGTCATCCCAGCCGTTTCCGCTTCAACGCGACGGTGCACCGGTTCGAGGTGGTCGGCGTCCAGGCGCTCGCCATCGTCGGCCTGATGAGCTTCCTGATCGGCATCGTCATCGCCCAGCAGGGCGCGGTCCAGCTCCGCCAATTTGGGGCAGAAGTATTTACCATTAATCTGGTCGGCCGGCTCACTTTGCGTGAACTTGGTGTACTTATGACCGCGATCATGGTCGCCGGCCGCTCCGGCTCGGCCTTCGCCGCGCAGCTCGGCACGATGAAGCTGACCGAGGAGATCGACGCGATGCGCACCATCGGCGTCTCCCCGATGGAGGCGCTGGTGCTGCCGCGGACGATCGCCGCGGTGCTGCTGATGCCGCTGCTCGGCTTCTATTCCTCGCTGATCGCGATCATCGGCGGTGGCCTGCTCGCCTGGGTGTCGCTCGACATCCCGCCGGTCACCTTCATCCAGCGCATCCGCGAGGTGGTGCCGATCACCGACCTCTACATCGGCCTCATCAAGGCGCCGGTGTTCGGTGCGATCATCGCCATCGCCGGCTGTTTCCAGGGCATGCTGGTCGAATCGGACGCCGAACAGGTCGGCCTGCGCACCACGTCGGCGGTGGTGCAGGCGATCTTCCTCGTCATCGTGCTCGACGCCTTCTTCGCGGTGTTCTTCACCTGGGTGGGGTGGAACTGATGGCGCAGCGCGAGCCGCAGGACGACGCACCGATCATCCAGGTGCGCGGCCTCAAGAACGCCTTCGGCGACGCGGTCGTCCACGACAATCTCGACCTCGACGTGCGTCGCGGCGAGATCCTCGGCGTGGTCGGCGGCTCGGGCACCGGCAAGTCGGTGCTGATGCGCTCGATCATCGGCCTGCAAACCCCGGTCGAGGGCGACATCACCGTCTTCGGCGAACCGACGATCGGCCGCGAGGAGACCGAGGCGACCGACATCCGCAAGCGCTGGGGCGTGCTGTTCCAGGGCGGCGCATTGTTCTCGACGCTGACCGTCGCCGAGAATGTGCAGGTGCCGCTGCGCGAGTTCTACGGCGACCTCAACCCCGCGCTGATGGCGGAGATCGCCGCCTACAAGGTGGTGATGACCGGCCTGTCGCCCGACGCCGGCCCCAAATATCCCGCCGAACTGTCGGGCGGCATGAAGAAGCGTGCCGGCCTCGCCCGCGCGCTCGCGCTCGATCCCGAATTGCTGTTCCTCGACGAGCCGACCGCGGGGCTCGACCCGATCGGCGCGGCGGCGTTCGACGGCCTCACCAAATCGTTGCAGAAGACGCTGGGGCTCACCGTCTTCCTGATCACCCACGATCTCGACACGCTCTATGCGATCTGCGACCGCGTCGCGGTGCTCGCCGACAAGAAGGTGATCGCGGTCGGCACGATCGACGAACTGCTCGCCCTCGACCACCCGTGGATCGAGGAATATTTCAAGGGGCCGCGCGGCCGCGCCGCGATCGCGACCCAGGAAGCGCATGCGGACGCGTCGCAGCATCCGACCGAAGTGAAGACGCAGCAGATCGCGGCAAGTCCGGCCGCCGCCACCGAACCGGCCGAACCGGCCCGACCCCCTGTAGGGACCGACTGATGGAAACCCGTTCCAACCATGTGATCGTCGGCGCGGTGGTGCTGATCCTGCTCGCCGCGCTCGCGATCTTCACGATCTGGATCGCCCGGCTCGGCGGTGCCACCGAGCGCGAATACGACATCTTCTTCAAACAGTCGGTCGACGGTCTGGCGAAGGGGTCGACGGTCACCTATTCCGGCGTTCCCACCGGCCAGGTCAAGACGATCGCGCTGTGGAAGCCCGATCCGCAGTTCGTCCGCGTCCGCGTCACCGTCAACGAGGAGACGCCGATCCTGCTCGGCACCACCGCGACGATCCAGGGCAGCTTCACCGGCACCAGCACCGTCGCGCTCGACGGCGCCCGCAAGGGCGCGCCGCCGATCGTCTGCCCCGAGCGTGCCGATGCGACGCAATGCCCCTATGGCGTGCCGGTCATCCCGACCAAGCAGGGCGGCATCGGCGCGATCCTCAATTCGGCGCCGCAGCTGCTCGAGCGGCTGTCGACGCTGACCGAGCGGCTGACCGGGCTGCTGACCGACCGCAACCAGGCGTCGATCGCCGGCATCCTCGAAAATACGAACCGTCTGTCGGGCGCGCTCGCCGATCGCGGGCCGGAGATCGCGGCGACGCTGGCGCAGACGCGCATCGCGATCCAGCAGGCGGGCGACGCCTCGCAGCAGATCGGCAAGCTCGCCGAGACGACCAACGGCCTGCTCGCCGAGGACGTCAAGCCGACGATGCAGAACCTCAACAAGGCGATCGCCTCGGCGCAGCAGAGCGCCGAGACGCTCAACTCGGCGATCCAGGACGCGCGGCCGGGCCTCCAGACCTTCTCCAAGCAGACGATACCGGAGGCGAACCGGCTGGTCCGCGACCTGCGCGTCACCGCGACGGCGCTGTCGTCGATCGCCGACAAAGTCGATCAGGGCGGCGCCAGTTCGCTGATCGGCCAGCAGAAGCTCCCCGATTACAAGGGCAAGTGAGATCATGAAGACCAAGCTTCTCCTCCTCGCCGCGGCGCTGCCGCTCGCCGGCTGCATCAGCTTCGGCGCCAAGCCGCCGCCCTCGCTGCTGACGCTCGACGCGACCTCGGCACCAGCGGTCGGTGCCGACCAGAATTCGGCGAAGACGCGCTCGATCACCATCCAGGTGCCGTCGACGCCGACCGCGATCGCCGGCGGGCGGGTGCCGGTGCAGGCGACCCCGACGACGATCGCCTACGTCAAGGACGCGTTATGGGCCGAGCCGCCGGCGCGGCTGTTCGCGCGGCTGCTGTCAGACACGGTGTCGGCGCGCAGCAACATGGTGGTGCTCTCGACCGTCCAGTCGATCGCCGACCCGAGCGCGACGCTCGCCGGTGAATTGCGCCGCTTCGGCCTCGACGCGACGACGCGCGAGGCGGTGGTGACCTATGACGCGTCGCTGACCCGTGCCGGCAAGGAGACGGTCGAGAAGCGCCGGTTCGAGGCACGCGTACCGGTGACCGCGATCGACGCGGCGAGCGCCGGCCCGGCGATCAGCCAGGCGGCCAATCAGGTCGCGGTCGAGGTCGCCGCCTGGGTCGCTGCGAGCTGATCGGCTAGCGCGGCGTGCGCCGGACCGCCGGCAGCACGTCGCACACCGCCGCGCTGCCCAGCCCGACCGTCGGCGCGTCGGGGGTTTCGCGCTTGGCCACCGCGGCGGCGAACCGTGGATTGTCGGCGCTGCGATACTGGAAATGCGGCCGGTCGCCCGCGGCCATGTCGCTGGCCAGCCGCACCGAGACGATCGGCAGCCGCTCCGCCGCGCTCGCATAGACGCCCATCGCCGCATCGCTGCGCGGCAGGCCCGACAGATACCCCATCCCCTCGACGATCCGCCCGACGACGGTATAGTTGCGATCGAGCCGCCGCGCCGACTGGCCGATCGGCGTGAACAGCTCGGCGCCCGAGCCGGTGCTCGGCAAGGCGTCGCGCGCGACGCCGACCATGCCGTAGCAATGCGTCAGCCACGCCTGCCGCCCGTTGGTCGCGACCGGCCAGCCATCCGCGGTGACGCCGCTCGCGGTCGAATAGCTGTCCGCCTTCGTCATCCGTACCGCGGGCCGGAAGGCGGCGATCTCGAACTCGGCGGCGGGATGATCGGTGATGCCGGCGGGCAGCGGCTTCTTCTCGGTGGCGTCGCCCCATTGCGCCACCCAATTCTCCTGCACCCGATAGACGCTGGCATCGTCCCACCAACGCGCCCGGGCGAGCGTGCGGATGTTGGCGACGTGCGCGGGGGCGAAGCCCGGCGCGAGCCGGATGACGACCTGCTTGCCGGTGGCGAGCGTCATCACCAGCAATTCGTCGTCGGGCACCGCGCGCCAGTCGGCCTCGACCGGGTCGGCGGGGG
>NZ_SCMZ01000031.1:0-47329 GCF_005503285.1 Sphingomonas sp. 2SG | reverse complement strand
CAAACAGCGGGGGCGTTCGCGTCACAACCCTGTCGCGGGGTGGAGCAGCCCGGTAGCTCGTCAGGCTCATAACCTGAAGGTCACAGGTTCAAATCCTGTCCCCGCAACCAAATTCCACGATAGCCCCGGCCGATAAGCCGGGGCTTTCTGCGTTTGGGGCACATCACCGTGGTCATCTCCACCGATGGGCTCGTACGGCGCTCGCGCCGAACAGACGCAGCGGGACTGCGTCTGCCATCGCCCGATAGCCCGCTTCGTTGGGATGGAGGTGATCGCCGCTGTAACACTACCGGGAACCGGTGCTGCGGTCAGCATTGCCACAGCTCATCTGCGTCGGCGTTCATCAAGGCCGGCAACGCCAAGCCGAAACGTATCGGTAGCAATGGCGATATCGTTGCAATTGTTCAGTGCTCAGTGACATCGAGTTCGAGATGCTGGTCCCGGCGATGCAGTGCAGCATCACTTATCTCGGTGGCCTCGATACGCGGCGTTTTAACCAGAATAGCCTCTATCTGCCATCGAAGCGATCAATCGTAACCACGATTATACTCGATGATGGTCGGTACAAAATGACCAGCAACGACGTGCAATGTAATGCAAGTGAATGCAGCACGGCGTTGCGCGCAGTTCTGCTCAACTATTTATCAGTCGATGATGGGTGGCCTCATATATCGATAGAAAGCCTGGATATCAGCAGCCAGCAATTCGGGCTTCTCCAACGCGGCGAAATGTCCGCCGGTGGGGAGGGGGGTGTAGGTCTGGACATGAAAAACGCGGTCGAGCCAGGAGCGGGGAGGCATCGCGATTTCGTGCGGAAACACCGCGACGGCGAGCGGAGGACGGATCCGCTCGGTCGGGGCAAAGACCAGCGGGCGGCGCCGGTTTTCCTTGTAGAGACGAAGCGACCCGTTGAGATCGTTGCCGAACCAGTAGAGGCAAATGTCGGTGAGAAGGTCGTCGAGCGATATGACGCTTTCGAGATCGCCGTTGCAGTCGCTCCACGATCTGAACTTCTCCGTCACCCAGGCGGCCAGCCCGATGGGGGAGTCGGTGAGGGAGAAGGCCAGGGTCTGCGGCTTCGTGCCATGGAGAGCCGCGTAAGCGCCTTCGTCCGCCGACCATGCCGCCACATGATCCAGATACGCTTGCTCGTCGGGCGTGATGGGGGGTGCGTCGCCGCCCAAGGGCGGACGGTAGCTGCCCGGGACGAAGTTGAGATGGATGCCGTGCACGCTGTCCGGGAACAGCCGGGCGAGCCAGGTCGACACGCCGGCGCCGATGTCACCGCCCTGTGCCCCAAACCGATCGTAGCCGAGCCGAAGCATGAGCTTTTGCCATAGCATTGCGATCTCCCGCGAACTCACACCTGGTCGCGTGGGCGCAGGCGAGAAGCCGTAACCCGGCAGCGAAGGGACGACGACGTCGAAGGCGTCCGCAGGATCGCCGCCATGCGCGCCGGGATCCGCCAGAAGGGAAATCAGGCGTTCCATCTCGACGAACGACCCCGGCCAGCCATGGGTGACGATGATCGGCAGCGGCGCCGGCCCGACGCCCCGCCGATGAACGAAATGGATCTCTTGATCGTCAATCGTCGTCTTGAACTGCGGCAATCGGTTGAGCCGTCTTTCCTGTGCACGCCAATCGAACCGGTTCAGCCAGTAATCGGCCAGGCGTCGCATGAAGGCCAAGCTTGCGCCGTCGTCCCAACCGTCGGCATCGAACGAGCTGGGCCAGCGCACCGTGCGAAGCCGCTGTGCCAGATCTTCGAGCTCGGCTTCGGGCACGGCAATCGTGAATGGAACGACGGGCATGATGGGCTCCCAAATAGCGACGACGTTATCGTGTTCGATGCCGCGCGCGACGACGCCGGCGACGCCGCGGCGCATCGCGACGCGTCGCCGGTCGTCCGCCTCGACCTATGCGCGACCGCCATTGGCGATGAAGGCATCGACCCGCGTTTCCAGCACCTTGAGCGGCAGCGCCCCGGCGAGCAGGATGGCGTCGTGGAAGCGGCCGATCGAAAAGCCCGCGCCGAGTGCCGCCTTCGCTTTCTCGCGCAGACGCAGGATGGTGACCTTGCCGACCATATAGCTGCTCGCCTGGCCGGGGGAGACCGCATAGCGTTCGATCTCCTGCGTCGACAGCGAGATGGGGTCGCCGTCGATGCCGCTGAGCGTCGCGATCGCTTTCTCGCGGCTCCAGCGCTTGGCGTGGATGCCGGTATCGACGACGAGCCGGCCGGAGCGGAGCAGCGCGTCGTGGATATAGCCGAGCTCCCAGGCCGGCTGGTCCTTGTAGAAGTTCATCTCGTCGGCGAGCTGTTCGGCGTAGAGCGCCCAACCCTCGATATAGGCGCCGAAGAACAGGATCTTGCGGTACAACGGCAGCGCCGATTCACGCTGCAGCGTGAGCTGGAGATGATGGCCGGGGACGCCTTCGTGGAAGGTGGTCGTCGGCATGTCCCAGAACGGCGCCTCCGCCGTGTCGCGCAGGTTGAGCCAGTAGATGCCGGGGCGCGTGCCGTCGAGGCTTCCTTCCGTATAATGGGTCGAGGAAGCCGCCTCGGTCGCCGCGGGGATGCGGCGGATCTCGAGCGGCGTCCTGGGCAGCGTCGCGAAATAGGACGGCAGCCGCCGTTGCATCGCCTGCACCAGCGTATTGAGGTCGGCGATCTCCTTGGCCTTGCCGGCGTCGGTGTTGGGATAGAGGTAGCGCGGGTCCTTGAAGAGGCCGGCGTAGCGCTCCGCGACGGTGCCCTTGGTCATGCCGAGCTTGCCGAACAGCGTGTCGGCGCGCGCGCTGAGTTCCCGCGTGACGTCGAGCCCCATCTGATGGACCGCATCGGGCGACAGATCGCTCGTCGTCGCGGCGCGCAGCGATGCGGCATAATAAGCGTCGCCATCGGGCAGCCGCCAGACCCCCGCATCGTGCACCGCCTTCGCGCGCAGCGTCGTGAGCAGCGCCATCTGCCGGTCGAGCGCGGGGACGACGCTTTTGTCGTAGATCGCACTGGCGCGGGCCTGCCAGTCGCCGGCGATCCCCTTCGCCTGCGCGCGGGTCGCGAGCGAGGTGACGAGCGTCGAGGATGCGGCGGGCTGGCGCAGCACCTTCATCTGCGCCAGCGCACCATCGATCGCGAAATCGGGCGGGACGACGCCAAGCCCGGCATCGTGGCGGACGCGCTCGATCTCCTGATCCATGACGACGGCGAAGGCGTCGAGGCGGGACAGATAGGCCTCGCAGTCCGCCGCGGTCGCGATCGTATGCTGGCTGTCGAGGAAGTCGGGCGTACCCGAATATGCGCCGCTCAATTGCGACAGGACATAAGGGCTGCCGGCACCGGTGCCGCCATAAGCGAAGCGGCGATCCGCGGCGTCGGTCGCTTCGGTGTCGTAGAGGACGGCATCGTAGTTGATCGCCGCCGGGGCGCTCAATTGCGTGCGATCGATGCGGCGGAGCTGGCCGAGCTGCTCCGTCACCACGCGCTTGCGCCGCGCGAGGGCGGCCGGCGACGCGTCGTCGAGCCGGCGCTTCGCCGCCGCCCGCGTGCCGGTATCGACGCCGAGCGACGTCGCCAGCGTCGGACTTTCGTCGAGCGCGGTCTGGTAGAATTGGTCGAGCAGGTGCGTCAATGCCGCATCGGCTGGACCGGCCGCTGTGGTCGCCGCAGCGGAGGCACCGCGCGACAAGGCCAGCGTCGCAGCGGAGCCCAGACAGAACAGACGGCGATCGATCATCCGTGTTTTCCTTTTCGGCGCAACAGCTTCGGCCAGACTGCCGGGCGCATTGCCGGTGCCGCTATATCGGGCGGATCCGGGATGCGACAGCCACGCGACACCATGCCGTCAGTGCGGCAATGCGGGTTGGCATCGGCTCGGCCGGCCGCGCGTCACCTGTTCAGCGCGGAGCGGATACCCGCCACACGACATTGCCGGCGTCGTCGGCGACGAGCACGGCCCCAGTGCGGTCGACGGTCACGCCGACCGGGCGGCCGCGCACCTTGCTGCCGTCCGCGGTCAGGAAGCCGGACAGAAAGTCCTGCGGTTTGGCGGAGGGACGGGCGTTCGTGAACGGGACGAAGATCACCTTATAGCCGTTAAGCTCGTCGCGGTCCCAACTGCCGTGTTCGCCGATCAATGCGCCGCCGCGATATTTCGCGGGCAGGCTGCTGCCGGTGTAGAAGGTGAGGCCGAGCGCGGCGACATGGCTGCTCAACGCATAATCGGGCGGGATCGCGCGCGCGACGAGATCGGGACGCTGCGGCATGACGCGGGGATCGACGTGCTGGCCATAGTAACTATACGGCCAGCCGTAGAAGCCGCCTTCGCGCACCGAGGTCAGATAGTCGGGGACGAGGTTCGGCCCCAATTCGTCCCGCTCGTTGGCGACGACCCACAAGGTGTTGGTGCCGGGATAGAAATTGGGGCTGTTCGGATTGCGCAATCCGGATGCGAACACCCGCGACCGGCCGGTCGCACGATCGATCTCCCAGACCGCGGCGCGGTTCTTCTCCGCCTCCATGCCGTTTTCGGTAATGTTGCTGTTCGACCCCACCGTTGCGTACAGCAGCGTGCCGTCGGGGCTGAGCGTCAGGCTCTTCGTCCAATGATGGTCGATCGGGCCGCCCGGCAATTCGGTCAGGCGCACCGGCGCCGCGGTGATCCGCGTCTGGCCGAGCGCATAGGAATAGCGCAGCACCGCGTCGGTCGCCGCGACGTACAGATAGCCGTCGGCGAAGACGACGCCGAACGGCGAGTTGAGATGACCGAGCAGGACGGTGCGCAATTCGGGGACGCCGTCACCGTCGGCATCGCGGAGCAGGGTGATCTGGTTGGTCGCGCCCTTGGGCTTGGCGCCGCTCTGGCCGGTGGCGCGCTTCTGCACCCAGGATACGATCGGGTTCTTCGGACGGGTGATCGGATCGAGATTGGGTCCCTGCGATTCGACGACGAGCACGTCGCCATTGGGCAGCGCGAGCATGTTACGCGGGTGGTTGAGATCGCGCGCCAATGCCTGCACGCGCAGGCCGGCCGGCGCGGTGGGCGTCTCGTTCGCGCCCCAGCCGACGACTTCGGCGACATGGATCGGCGGTACCAGATATTGCTGCGGCGCGGGCAGGACCGGATCGGGACCGATCTGGCTGTTGCGATCGAACTTGGCGCCGCCGTCGTTACAGCCGGCGAGCGCCAGCACCAGCGCGGAGGCGGCGCCGGCGAGGATCGTACGGGCGGCGGTCACGACCGGACCCCGACGCGATGCTTGTAGACGAGCGACCCGCCGAGCCAGGCGCTGATGCCGAGCAACAGCACCGAGATCACCGACAGCGTCAGTCCGGTCGGCACCACGCTGGTCCAGCCGTCGCGGCTGTGGACGAAGGCGTTGACGATCTCGATCACGAAGACGCTGAGATTGATGATCATATGCGGGGTCGCCGGGCGTGCGGCGCGGACGCGGCGATCGCCGGCGTAATCGATGATCCCGGTCAGCGCGGCGAGGCCGCCCATCACCAGTCCGGCGGTGATCAGCCAGATCGAGAAATTGCTCCACTGGACGTTGGCCGAACCCAGATAGGCGAGATCGGTGATCAACGCGCCGATGAAGCAGACGATCGGGAACGGCACCAGCATGGGATGCAGGGGGTGACCGAACAGCTTCGCCGTCGATCGCGGATTGCCCTCGTCGCGCGCGGCGCGATCTGACGGTGTATTGGCGCTCATCAGGCTACAGCGCAACGCACGACGATCCGTTCCCGGCCGGCAAAGATATGGGCAAGCTATTCTGCCGTATAAACGTCGATCGCGATTGTCCGGGGCAGGGGACGACTGGGCGGATTATTTGCCGGTGACGCAACGGACCCCGATCCTGCCAGTTACCAGCCGATGATGAGACGGATATTCCGAAGAGCAAGCCGCTGTGCCTGGATCGTTTGCGCCGGGCTGACGAGTGCAGCGGTGAGCGCGCAATCGGTGCCGACGATCGATACCGAAGATGCCACGCTGGGCAGCGCCGACGTGGGCGACGGCTGGATCCACCCGATGTTTTCCGTCGATGCGCGCAACGGCGATTTCGCGCGCGGCAATTACGATGACGATCGCGCGGATCTCGCCCGTTTGCCCGTCCATGCGCAGGTCGGCGGGGCGATCGATCTGTCGCGCGGCGCGGACGGCAAGACGACGAGCTGGCTGGTGCTGCGTTCCTCCAACGGCTTTCACGCGCCGAACCGAAGCGAGACGCGCACGCCGCGCGCCTGGTATGAGAGCAACAACCTCGCCGCTGTGGTCTTCGCACCGCTGCAGGGGCTGCGGACTGCCGCGGTCTATACGATCAAGACCAGCCCCAACCATGTATCGGGCACGACGCACGAGGCCAGCATGTCGCTGGCCTATGCCGGCAAGGACGGCTTCGGCAGCATCTCGCCGACCTTCGTCGTCACGACGCGGACCAAGGGGGATGGCGGCGTCTATGCGCAGGCGGCGATCGAACCCGGCGTCGATCTCGGCAACGGCGAACGCGCGCCGCGGTTCAGTATGCCGCTCGCGGTCGGGACGGGCTGGCGCGGCTTCTACGGTGCGCAGAGCGGCGACCGCCTGTTCGGTAGCGCCGGGGCGGCGCTGGAGGCGCCGTTCCTGCTCGGCACGACGCACGGCACGATGCGCTGGGAGGCGCTGGCGCTGGTTCGCGACGATCGCCTCGCCGCGCTCAGCGGGCCGGACGGCGAGACCGGGACGGTGATCCCGCTGGTGACCTGGTCGCTGTCGGTGGCCTATTGATCGCGCGGGCGCGGCGACGAAGGCGCATGACGGTCCGGGCAGGATCGTGCATGACCGATGCGGGGTCCGCGCCGGGAAGGATGCTGCTGCAAACGTTATGAATGCGACTGATCAGACATTGCGCGAGCTCGGCTGGGACGATCATTTCGCCGGCCAGCTCTCGGCCGCGGAGGCGACGCAGACCCATGCGGTGCGGGTGATGGCGGTGCATCGCGGTCAGGTCGAAGTCGTCGGCGCCGGCTTCGACAGGCTCGTCTCTCCCTACGTACAGGGCGCCAGACCGACCGACGATCATCCGACCGTCGGCGACTGGCTGCTGATCGCCGACGACACGCTGCTGCCCGTCCGCGTGCTCGCGCGCAAGAATCTGTTCAAGCGGCGCGCGCCGGGCGATGGCCGCAAGGAGCAGATGATCGCGGCCAACGTCGACACCGTCTTCATCGTCGCCTCGTGCAACCAGGATTTCAGCGTCGCGCGGCTGGAGCGCTATCTCGTCCTCGCCCGCGACGTCGGGGTGGAGGCGGTCGTGGTGCTCACCAAGATCGACCTGACCGAGACGGTGGCCGATTTCGTCCAGGCGATCCGCGCGATCGAACCCGATCTGGCGATCGAGACGGTCGACGGACGCGTGCCGGCGCAGGTCGCGCGGCTGGCGGCGTGGTGCGGGATCGGCCGGACGGTGGCGTTCCTCGGCTCGTCGGGCGTCGGCAAGTCGACCCTGGTCAACAGCCTGCGCGGCTCGGACAGCATCGCCACCCAGGCGGTCCGTGCGCATGACGACACCGGCCGCCACACGACGACGGTGCGGCGGATGCACCGGCTCGACCATGGCGGCTGGCTGCTCGACCTGCCCGGCATGCGCGAGCTGCAATTGTCGGAGGCGGCGGAGGGCATCGCCGAGGTGTTCGACGATTTCGCGCTGGCCGCGGCGGATTGCCGCTTCTCCAATTGCGCGCACGGCAACGAGCCGGGATGCGCGGTGCGGGCGGCGATCGCGGCGGGTACGCTGACCCGTGAGCGGTTCGACCGCTGGCGCCTGCTCGCCGCCGCCGAGAGCGCCAATGCGGCGCCGGTCTACAAGCGCCGGCGCTGACGCGCGAGCCTGCGCCGACGGCGTTGCGGTGGCGGGCGGGCGCCTTTAGCTTGGGCGCGATTGGGGAATGGGTCGATGGAAACGATTGGACGCGATCTCAACGAGATGCAGCGCATTCCGTTGGAGCCGGGCCATGTCCGCGCGATCCGCGCGACCGGCACCGAACGTCGCTATCGCAAGGGTGAGCTGCTCGCCACGATCGGCGATCCGGCGGACCGGTTCGTCTATGTCGAGGCGGGCGAGATCGAGGTGGTCGATCCGTTCACCGGCGACCGGCTGGTGCCCTCGACGCTGGGGCCGACGCAGTTCATGGCGGAGATCTCGCTGCTGTCGGGGGGCAGCTGGTCGATGACGATGCGCGCCGCCGCCGATACCCGCGTCGTCGAGGTGCCGCGCGAGGACATGCTGCGGCTGATGGCAGAGATCCCCGAAATGTCCGACATCGTCATCACCGTGCTGGCGGCGCGGCGTCGGCGGCAGCTCGACGGGGGGACGGGCATGCTCGTGCTGGTCGGCGAGGAAGTCGACCGCGACGTGCGGCGAGTAGCGGAGTTCGCCGCGCGCAACCGCATGCCCTACCGCTCCTATCCGCTCGGCAGCGCCGATGCCGCGCGGGTGGCGGTGAGCTGCGGGACGCCCGCCGACACGCCGGTGGTGCTCTACGGGCGCGACCTGATCGTCACCGAGCCGACGCCGGAGAAGGTCGCGCGGCTGCTCGGGCTGGACCGCGACCTGCCCGAGCATGAGGCGTTCGACCTGCTGATCGTCGGTGCCGGCCCGGCCGGCGTCGCGGCGGCGGTCTATGCCGGTGCGGAGGGGCTGCGCGCGCTCGTCGTCGACGAATGCGCGATCGGCGGGCAGGCGGGCACGTCGAGTCGGATCGAGAATTACATGGGTTTTCCCACCGGGATCTCCGGCGCCGATCTGGTCTGGCGCGGCGAGGTGCAGGCGATGAAGTTCGGCACGCGCTTCGTGATGCCGCGGCGGGTCGCGACGCTGGAAGCGTTGCCCGACGCGCAGTTCTGCGCGACCTTCGCCAATGGCGAGCGGGTGCGCGCCACGGCGGTGGTGGTTGCGACCGGGGTGCAATACCGCCGGCTGCCGCTCGACCGGCTCGCCGACCTCGAGGGCGCCGGCGTCTATTATGCCGCGACCGAGACCGAGGCACGCTATTGCCGCGAGGCGGAGGTGGTGGTGATCGGCGGCGGCAATTCGGCCGGGCAGGCGGCGATGTTCCTCAGCCGCAGCGCGCGGCACGTCCGGCTGCTGGTGCGCGGCGACAGTCTCGCGACGTCGATGTCGGACTATCTGTCGAGCCGGCTGCAGGCCGATCCGGCGCTCACGATCGAATATGGCGCGCATGTCGCCGCCTTGCACGGCGACGACCGGCTGGAGGCGGTGACGATCCGCGACAAGGCCGGCGACCGGCGGGTGGAGACCTGCGCGATGTTCGTGATGGTCGGCGCGGCGCCCAACACCGGCTGGCTGGCGGAGCTGGTCGCGCTCGACGACAAGGGCTTCGTGCTGACCGGCGCGGACGCCGGCGCCGCCTCGCCCTACGCCACGTCGCGCCACGGCATCTACGCCGTCGGCGACGTGCGCGCAGGATCGGTCAAGCGGGTCGCCTCGTCGGTCGGCGAAGGCTCGGTCGTCATCTCAAAGGTCTGGGACTTCGTCCGTCGCTGATCCGCCGCCGACGGAAGGTCAGAACACCGTCGCGCGTTCCGGGTGGAGGCGGTTGATGACGCTGTAGTTGATCGCCGTCCAATATTCCGAGCCTTCGCCGAGCAGATCGGCCTCCGCCGCGGCGATCGTCGCGCCATCCTTGCTCGCCAGGAAATCCTCGACGTCGTTCATCGAGGCGAAGGCGAAGATCGACACCGCATCGATCTTGCTGCCCTCCGGGTCCTTCTGCGTCGAGCCGATGTTATGGAGCTGCGCATAGCGGCGGACGAATTCGCCCGTCGCCGGCTGCGCCATCACCAGCCGCGCATGCTCGCGCAGCAGTCGCTCCTGGAACTCCTCGCGCGACAGATCGGGGCGGCGCATGTGGATCTTGACCAAGCTGACCGCGTCGCGATGCCGCTCGCTGGGGATCAGGATATATTCGCGGGTGATCTCGCGCGTTACCATGCGGAAGGCGGTCTGTTCGTCGGCGATGATCCGCTTGGCGAATTTGTCCTGATCGAGCGTGCGCGCGATGTCGGCTTCCTCGGCATAAGCGATATAGGCGAGGCCGTCCCATCGTGGGCGGACGAAGGCGGGCACCCGCTGCCAGGGATCGGCGGGCAGCAGGCCGTGCTCGTCGACCATCGCGCGATAGGGCGGCGGGAAGGCGGAGGAGGGGCCGCTCGCGACGCGGTGGATCTGGTCGTAGCGTAGGACGCGCTCCGACGAGCTGCCCGGCTCGTCCCAGGCGAATTTCGGGCCGTGGACCTTGCGCCAATATTCGTCCCAATGTTCGAACGCGAGATTGGGGTCGCTCTCCAGCGCCAGCGCGTGCGGGCGCCAATTAGGGAGATGCACCTCGTGCCCGTGCCGGCTCTTCGCCGAGCCCGAATCCTGCGGACGGTCGCCGCGGGCGGTATCGTCGACGCGGCTGACGAAGGTCGGGGTGACGATCAGCGGCTTGCCGGTCGGCGCATGCGTCTGGCCCAGGGGTGGACGGTGCAGCGCGTCGCTACGGTCGAAATCGATGGACATGAACGTCTCCGGATCGGGATCGGGTGAAGGCGGCGGCGTCAGGACAGTCCGGCGCCGCGGCGCACCGCCAGCCCGGCAGCGGCCCAGTCGACGTCCTCGCCTTCGGTGGCGATCGCGCTGCGCAGATGGTCGCGGACGATGCCGAGCAGCGGCATCGGCACGCGCGACGCGGTCGCTGCGGCATCGACCAGCCCCATGTCCTTGAGGCCGAGCGGCGCGGTGAAGCCGGCGGGGCGGAAGCGATCCTCGACGAGGAAGTCGCCATAGATCTTGTAGATCGGCGCATCGAACAGCGTGCCGGTCAGCACGTCGAGCAGGGTGCGCCGATCGACGCCGCCCTTGTCGGCCAGCGTCATCGCCTCCGCCATCGCCTCGACCGCGGCCATGATCATGAAGTTGCCCGAGAGTTTGACGAGATTGGCAGCAGATGGCGTATCGCCGACGCGGAAGGTGCGCTGGCCGATCGCCTCGAACAAGGGCGCGCAGCGGTCGAGATGCGCCGCCGCGCCGGCCGCGACGACGAACAAGTGCGCGGCCTCGGCGGCGGCGGGGCGGCCGAAGACGGGCGCCGAGACGAAGCCGCCGGCGCCCGCCTCCGCGGCGAGCCGCTCGGCCATCGCGACGCCGATCGTACTGTGCGAGACGTGCAGCGCCGGGCCGCCGGCGATGCCGTCGGGACCGAAGGTCACCGCCGCCAGCGCATGGTCGTCGGCGAGCATCGACATCACGACCTCGCCCTGCGCCGCCTCGACCGGGCTGGCGGCCAGCCTCGCGCCCGCGGCGACCAGCGGCCCGGCCTTGTCGGGGGAGCGGTTCCACACCGTGACCTGATGCCCGGCGGTGACGAGATTCTGCGCCATGGCGGCGCCCATCCGGCCCAGTCCGATGAAACCGACCTTCATCGTCCGTCCTCCATATAGGCCGCGAAGGCCGCGGCATGATCGGGGTGCCAGCGCGACAGCGCCGGGCGGTTCTCGATCAGGTCACCCGCCGCCCAGGCGATCCGGCGCCGGTCCTGTTCGGGCGTCGTCTCATTGTCCGGGCAGATCAGGTAGAAATCGCCGGCGGCGATGCCGGCCATCATGAAGTCCACCACCTGATCGGGCGACCAGGCGCCGGGCGGCTGGTCGCCGCGGCCGCGCGCGGTCATGCCGGTCCAGGTGAAGCCGGGCACGAGCAGATGCGCGGCGACGCGGTCGCCCGTCTGCGTGCGCAACGTATGCGCGAGGCCTTCGGTCAGCGCCTTCACCGCCGCTTTGCTGACGTTGTAGGCGGTGTCGCCCGGCGGCTGGGTGATGCCCTGTTTCGAGCCGGTGTTGATCACCAGCGCCGGCCCGCCGTGTGCGATCATCGCCGGGACGAATGCCTGCACGCCGTTGAGCACGCCGAACAGATTGACGCCGAGCAGCCGGTCCCAGCCGCCGCGGTCGGATAGCGCATCGCCGCCGCCGCCGACCCCGGCATTGTTCATCAGCACCGACACCGCGCCGAACCGCGCGGCGACGTCCGCCGCCAGTGCCTCGACCGCCTGCCGATCGGATACGTCGCAGGCGATGCCGACCGTATCGCCGGGGATGGTCGCCACCGCCGCGTCGAGCGCACCCCGTTCGCGATCGACGAGGCATGTCCGCATGCCCTCGCGGGCGAAGCGCCGCGCGGCGGCGAGGCCGATCCCGCCCGCCGCGCCGGTAACCACCGCGACCGTTCCGGGTGCGAAGGCGGCTGCCGCGGCGCTCATCGGCCGAGCGACGCCATCTGCGGCGCGGCATAGCGCGTGCCGGTCGCCGCGCCCGGCGGCAGGATGCGGTCGACCCGCGCGCGGTCGTCGTCGGTCAGCGTCACGTCGAGCGCGCCGATATTGTCTTCCAGATAGCGGCGGCGCTTGGTGCCGGGGATCGGCACGATATCGTCGCCCTGCGCCAGCACCCAGGCAAGCGCGAGCTGCGCGGCGGTGCAGCCCTTCTCCTGCGCCATCGTCTCGATCTCCGTCACCAGCGCCAGGTTGCTGGCGAAGGCGTCGCCCTGAAAGCGTGGATTGTCGCGGCGATAATCGTCGGCGGGAATATCCTCCGGGCGGCGGAACTGGCCGGTCAGGAAGCCGCGGCCGAGCGGGCTGTACGGGACGAAGCCGATGCCGAGCTCGCGCACCGTCGGCAGGATCGCCCCCTCGGGATCGCGCGTCCACAGCGAATATTCGGTCTGCAAGGCGGTGATCGGATGCACCGCATGCGCGCGGCGGATCGTCTCGGGCGCGGCCTCCGACAGGCCGAGATACTTGACCTTGCCCGCGCTCACCAGCTCGGCCATCGCGCCGACCGTCTCCTCGATCGGCACGTCGGGATCGACGCGGTGCTGGTAATAGAGGTCGATCACGTCCAGCCCGGTGCGCTGCAGGCTCGCGTCGCACGCCTGACGAACATAATCGGGGCGGCCGCTGATCCCTTGGAAGCTGCCGTCGGCGCCGCGGACGTTGCCGAATTTGGTCGCGACCACGACCCATTCGCGCCGTTCGCGGACGACCCGGCCGACCAGTTCCTCGTTGCGGCCGACGCCGTACATGTCGGCGGTGTCGAGGAAGGTGAGGCCGAGGTCGATCGCGCGGTGGATCGTCGCCGCCGATTCCTCGTCGTCGCGACCGGCGTAGAATTCGGACATGCCCATGCAGCCGAGGCCGAGGGCGGAGACTTCGAGCCCTTGCGAGCCGAGCTTGCGCATTTCCATTGCCGAACATCCTAACCGGGGGAGCCCCCACAGCGGATGAGGCGCGGCCATGTTCCCCGCGTCATGCGATCGGGCGCACGCGCCGTCGCAACGCGCGACCGCCGGGTCAGCCGCCGAGCGCGGAGGCGGTCAGCGCCGACAGGCTGGCGGCCAGTTCGGCGTTGCGGAACGGCTTGGTCAGGCGGGGAATGGCGGCATCGATCCCGTCCTCCTCGGCATAGCCCGAGACGATCAGCACCGGCAGGCCGGGATGGCTGTGCCTGAGCGCGCGCGCGAGCTGCGCGCCGCTCATCCCCGACATCAGATGATCGGTGACGACGATGTCGGGCGTCAGGCCGGCATCGAGCAACTGCAACGCCTCCTCGGCGGAGGCGGCCTCGACCACCACATAGCTCATTTCGGCGAGCATGTCGGCGGTACTCAGCCGGACCAGCTCCTCGTCGTCGATCAGCAGCGCGGTTCCCAGGCCCTGGGCGGCGGGAAGGAACTCAGCGGACGCATCCTCCCGGTTGACCGCGATCGCGCTGATCGGCAGCCACAGGCTCATCGTCGTGCCCTGACCCGGCGCGCTTTCGATGGTCAGCCCGCCGCCGAGCTGCGCGGCGAGGCCGTGGACCATCGACAGCCCAAGGCCGGTGCCCTTGCCGACGCCCTTGGTCGAGAAGAACGGCTCGATCGCGCGCCGCTGCGTCTCGGCATCCATGCCGACGCCGGTATCGCGGACGCTGAGCCGCACGTAATGGCCGCGCGCCAGCCCGCGCACGTCGCGCTCGCGCACGCTCTCCCGCCGCGCGGAAATGGTCAGTGCGCCGCCGTCGGGCATCGCATCGCGCGCATTCACCGCGAGATTGAGCAGGGCCATTTCGAGCTGGTTCAGATCGGCCTTGGCCGGCGGCAGATCGGCGAGATCGACGCGCACCTCGATCATCGGGCCGAGCGTCGAGCCGATCAGCCCGGTCATGCTGTCGACCACGCGCGCGACGTCGACCGCGGTCGGCTGCAACGGCTGGCGGCGTGCGAAGGCGAGCAGGCGCTGGACCAGCGTCTTGGCGCGTTCGGCGGATTGCAGCGCGCCGCCGATCAGCCGCTGCTCGCGATCGCTGCCGATGCCCTTGCGGACCAGCATGTCGAGCGAACCGACGATCGGGGTGAGCAGATTGTTGAAATCATGGGCGACGCCGCCGGTCAGGCTGCCCATCGCCTCCATCTTCTGGCTCTGCCGCAGCGCCTCGCGCGCGACCTCGAGATCCGCCTCGCGCGCCTTGCTGTCGCTGAGATCGCGGCCGACCGCGACGAAATTGACCCCGTCCGCCTCGGGCGCGACGGTCCATTCGATATCCTTCCAGCCGCCGTCGCGGGTCGCGATGCGGTTCTCGAAGCGGGTCGGTCGCCGCGTCTCGGCCATCCGGCCGATCGCCGCCAGCGTATGCGCCTGGTCGTCGGGATGCATGAAGCTGGCATAGCCGCGGGCGAGCAGCTCCGCCTCGGTCCAGCCGAGCAGGCGCGACCAGGCCGGGCTGACCGCCGACATCATCCCGGCGTAATCGGCGCGCGCCAGCATGTCCTGCGACAGGGTCCACAGCCGGTCGCGTTCCGCCGAGCGCAGCGCGATCTGCTCCTCGAGCGTCTCGTTGAGGCGGCGCAGGCCTTCCTCGGCGCGGGCGCGCTCGACCGCGGTCTTGACCCGCTCGCCGACCTCCTGGACGAGGCTTTCCTCGGCCGCCGTCCAGACCCGCGGCGTCGCCGACTGGACGGCGAGCAGCCCGACCCGGCCGGTCCCCTCGAACAGGATGACGTCGATGAAGGCGCCGACCTGCCGCTCGGTCAGGCCGGTGCGCGCCTCGACGCCCAGCCGGTGGTCGCCGCCGACGTCGCGCACCACGACGGGCGTGCCGATCCGATAGGCGCCGAGCAGATCGGGACCGAAGGCCTCGAGCGAATGGTCGCCGACGATCGAGGCGACGCCGCGCGCATGGTCGCAGGCGACCGTCATCCGGCCGTCGACGATCTCGGCATAGAAGACGCGGCTGGCGTCGAGCCGCTCGCCGAGCCGTTCGGCGGCGAGGCGGGTGATGGCATCGGGTGTGTCCAGCGGACGCAGCGCGTCGGCGAGCGCCAGCAGGAAGGCGGTGCGCCGCTCGCTCGCGACGCGCTCGGTGGTTTCGGCGAGGATGCAGATGACGCCGCCGGGCGTGCCGCTCTCGTCGAGCACCGGCGAATAATCGAGGTCCATCCAGACCTGTTCGGGCCGGCCGTGGCGGTACAGCGTCAGCTCCTGGTCGTGATAGTGGAGCGTGCCGCCGGCGAGCCCGACCTTCATGACGTTGTCGTTGAAGTCGGCGACCTCCGGCCAGCCCAGCCGCACCTCCGAGCCGAGCAGCTCGGGATGGCGGCCGCCGGCGAACGCCGAATAGGCGTCGTTGTAGAGCATGACGCCGGCCTCGCCCCACAGCATCACGATCGGCACCGGCGAGCGCAGCAGGATGGCGGTCGCGGTGCGCAGGCTTTGCGGCCACCGCGCGATCGGGCCGAGCGGCGTCGCCGACCAATCACGTTCCCCGATCAGTCTGGCGCAGGCGCCGCCGCCGGTCAGGAAGTCGTGCGCGGCGTCGGGGGTGCGGTGCATCGCGGGTAAGGCCGACATCGGGGCGGTAGGATCCTGCAGGCTCTCGTGATCGGCCAGACCTTTACCCGCACCCCCGCACGATGGAAGAGACAATGTGGGGCGGGTTCACCCCGCATAGGCCTTGACCAGATCGTACAGATAGTCGCGCCCGGTATAGACCGCCTTGACGATCGCGCGTTCGTTGAGCCCGTGCGCGCCATTGCCGTCGGGATCGCCATAGAGGCCCGGCGGGCCGTAGGAGGGGATGCCGATCGCGCCGAGATAGATGCCGTCGGTCGCGCCGGTCGACATCATCGGCGCGAGCGGCACGCCGGGATAATAACGCGCGAGCAGCCGTTCGGCGGGCTGAACGATCCTGGGATCGAGCGGCGGCGGCACCGCGGCGGGGCCGCGATCGTCGACCTGCTTCACCGTCATCTTCGGGTCGGCGACGACCTTTTCGAGCGCGACGCGGACGCTCTCCGCCGACATGCCGGGGAAGATGCGGCAGTTGACGTTGGCGCCGGCGCGCTGCGGCAGCGCGTTGTTGGCGTGGCCGCCGTCGAGCAGCGTCGCGACGCAGGTGGTGCGCAGCATCGAATGGTAGCTCTTGTCGGTATCGACGATCGCGAGCGCCGCCTTGTCGGTCGGATCGGCGGCGACCCGCATCATCGCCGCGCCCATCGCGTCGCCGCGCGCCTTGCCGGCGATGCGGAAATAGGCGCGGGTGGTGTCGGTCATCTGCACGGGAAAGTCGTAGTCGCGCACCTTGCCGATCGCATCGGCCAGCTCGTAGATCGCATTGTCGCGCACCGGCGCCGAGCTGTGCCCGCCCGGATTGGTCGCCTCGATCCGGTAATTGACCGCCGCCTTCTCGCCGACATGGATGTTGGCGATGACCAGATTGCCCTTGCCGTCGGAGCGGCCACCGCCGCCCTCGTTGAGCGCGAATTCAGCCGCGATCAGGTCGGGCTTGTTCTGCGCCAGCCATTTGGCGCCGTTGAACGCCCAGCTCGTCTCCTCGCCGCAGGTCAGCGCCAGCTTGATAGTGCGCTTGGGGCGATAGCCGTCCTGCTTGAAGCGGATCAGCGTATCGATCCAGATCGCGTCCATCGCCTTCATGTCCGACGTGCCGCGGCCGTAGAAATAGCCGTTCTCCTCGACCATCTTATACGGGTCGCGCGTCCAATCCTCCGCCTTGGCGACGACCACGTCGATGTGGCCGAGCAGCAGCATCGGCTTCGCGGTGCGCGACGAACCCGGCAGCACCACGACGAGGCCACCCTCCTTGGGGTGATCCGGCACGGCGAAGCGGGTGATCGCGCTGTCCGTATAGCCTGCGGCCTTCAGCCGCGTCTCGACCTTGTCGGCGAGCGCGGTGCAGCTGCCGGTGGTGATGCTCGTGTCGGTCTCGACGAGTTCCTGATAGAGCGCGCGGAAGCGCTGCTGGTCGGGGCGCAGGGCCGGGGCGGCGGCGGTCTGCGCCGCCGCGGCGATCGGGACGCTCAGCGTGGCGATGGTGAGCACGATCCGGTTGCGCAGCGTCATGACGATCCCCCTGTGTCGATGGCGCCCACTATGCACGATCCCGTTCGCGCTGGAACAGGCAAAGCGATCCCCCGTCCACCTTGCCGGCGCTATTGATTCGCATTAACTGATCCCGATCTAAAAGGGGGAAAGCGATGATCGGTATCGGTGGTCGGCGGAGCAGCCATATCGCGGCAATCGTGGTCGCATTCGCGGCGTGGCCGGATGCCGCCGCGGCGCGGCCTGCGGCGGCGGCGGTGCAGGCGGACTATGGCGACCAGGCCCGCGATCATGCCGCGATCCTGGCGATGGCCGGGACCTTCAAGGTGACGTTCGACATGCGCGAGACGACGCCGCTCGTCGCCGGCTACACGCCCTATCCCGCCAAGATCAGCGGCGGGCACGAACTGGTCCGTGCGATCGTCGATACGCCGGATCACGTCGTGCTCCAGCACCTGCTGGTCGTCGCGGACGGTAACGGCAAGACGATGGTGATCAAGCATTGGCGGCAGGACTGGACGTTCCAGCCGGCGCACGTGCTGACCTATGTCGCGCCCGGTCGCTGGACGCTGCGCCCGGTGCCCGAGGCGGAACGGCGCGGCGCCTGGTCGCAGACGGTGTGGCAGACCGACGACAGCCCCCGCTATGGCGGCATCGGTCGCTGGCGCTACGACGATGGCGCGACCCGCTGGACCAGCGACGAGACCCGCCGTCCGCTCGCCCGCCGCGATGCGACGCGCGGCGTGCCCTACGACCATTATCTCGGCACCAATCGCCATGTCCTGACGCCGAACGGCTGGGTGCACGAGCAGGACAATGCCAAGATCGGCAGCAAGGACGGTCGACCGGCGACCTTCGTCCACGAATATGTCGTCAACAGCTATGTCCCGGCGCGTGATTTTCCCGTCGCGGCGGCGGAGGACTATTGGGCGAAGACCCACGATTATTGGGCGATCGTCCGCGCCGGATGGGATGCGGCGATCGCGCGCGACGGCGGGCTGGCGCTCGGCGAGGTCGCCGACAGCGGATCGGTGACGGGCCACCAACTCATGCTGCTCGCCGACGATATCGTGCACGGCGACGCCACGACCGCCGCCGCCAGCGAGGAGGCGCGCGACCTGATCCGCGGCGCGACGCGGCGCTGATGGTTCATGCCGGAGAAACCGCGACGGCCGCAAAGCGGCGGCGCCAAGAAATCGCCTGCCGACCGGCGTTACGAGCGGGACCAATATAGATCAGGGTCGTTATGTCCGTTATGACGAGGCCGGTGAGGACGGGGATGAGGATAGACGCGGTGTCGCGGCGGGATCGACGCGCGGCTTCCGATCGCGACGGGGTCGCATCGCGATGATGTCGCAACCGCTGAACAGTGCCGCGCATGTCATCCAGCTCGCCCTCACGCCGATCTTCCTGCTCACCGCGGTCGGATCGTTGCTCAACGTGTTCGCGACGCGGCTCGGGCGGGTGCTCGACCGCATCCACGCGCTGAAGGCGAAGGGGGAGGGCGCGCCGGCCGAACTCGCACGGCTGCGGCTGCGCTCGCAGGTGCTCGACGCGGCGGTGCTGAGCGCGGCGCTGGCGGGTGGCCTCACCTGTTGCGCGGCGGCGACGATCTTCTTCGGCGTGCTGCGCGACACCGGCACCGCGACGGTATTGTTCGGCCTGTTCGGTGCGGCGCTGGTCGCCGCGATCGCCGCGCTCGCCTGTTTCGCCACCGAGGTGTTCCTGTCGGGGCGGGCGGTGCGCGAGCATATCGACGAGGCCGCCGTCGGCGCGGCACGGACGGCGGACCGGTCATGAGCGAAGAGGAATGGGAGGTGCGCGGCGCGCACGAGGATGCGGTCGAGGAACGCGCGCATCACGAACCGCTCGGCCAGAAGATCGCGCTGTTTTCGGCGATCCTCGCGACGCTCGGCGCGATCATCAGCTTCCTCGGCGGCCACGAACAGAATGACGCGCTTTATTACAAGAACGAGGCGGTGCTGATGAAGGCGCGCGCGTCCGACAATTGGGCCTATTATCAGGCCGAGGATCTCAAGCGCCATCTCGCCGAGACCAGCGCCGTGCTGGTACCGGCCGCGACGCACGATTATGCCGCGGACGCCGCCCGCTACGCGAGGCGCGGCAAAGCGCTGCGTGCGGCGGCGGAAGCGTATGACCGCCGGTCGGAAGAGGCGGATGCCGAATCCCGGCGCGCGCTGCGCCCGCATACCAAGCTGGCGATCGCGATGACCTTCCTGCAGGTCGGCATCGCGCTCGCCTCGATCAGCGCGCTGACCCGGCGGCGCTGGCTGCTCGGCGGGGCGGGGCTGTTCGCGGCGATCGGCGTCGCGCTCAGCATCGCCGCGTGGTTCTGACACCCGCTACGATCGTAACGAAGGATTGAGACGTTGGGATGCACGCAGATTCTATGACGACTCCCGACATCGCGCCGGCGGATCACACCATCCAGGCGTCGATCGCGCCCGCCCCGGCGCTGCGCCCCGAAGAGCCTTATGCACGCGACGAACTGCTGCACGAACTGTTCGACGCGACCGGCCGGCGCAGCGGCGGCGCGGTTGCGCTGGAGCTGATCGGCGCCAGCGAGGAATATGGCCGCAGCACCAGCTGGAGCTACGACATGCTGGCGCGGCGCAGCCTCGCGCTGGCACAGCGGCTGCGCGCGATGGGCATCGGCCGCGGCGACCGGGTGGTGCTCTGCCTGCCGCGCGGGCTCGACCAATATATGGCGATCCTCGGCGTGCTGCGCGCGGGCGCCGCCTATGTGCCGGTCGACTGGGGATATCCGCAGGACCGGATCGACTATATCATCGAAGACAGCGGTGCCGCGCTGACGCTCACCGTCACCAGCCGCGCCGAGACGATCGCCGGCGCGACGCTGGCGATCGACGCAGAGCTCGGCGACCTCGCCGCCGAGCCGATCGGTCCGCTCGGCCGCGACCAGACCGGCAGCGTGCCGGACGACCTCGCCTATATCATCTATACCTCGGGCACGACCGGGCGGCCGAAGGGGGTGATGATCACCCACGCCAACGCCTGCCATCTCGTCCGCTCGGAAAGTGCGATCCTCGCGCTCGACCCCGCCGACGTCGTGTTCGGCGGGTTCAGCCTCGCCTTCGACATGTCGGTCGAGACGATGTGGAGCGCCTTCTTCGTCGGCGCGCGGCTGCTCGTCGCGACCGAGGCGCTCGCCACCAGCGGCCCCGACGTCGCGATCGCGCTGGCCGAGGCGGGGGCGACGATCTGGCACGTCGTGCCGTCGCTGATCGCTTTGGTCGAGCATCCGGTACCGACGCTGCGCCTCATCAACATGGGCGGCGAGGCCTGTCCGCCCGACCTGCCGCGGCGGCTCGCCCGGCCGGGGCTGCGGCTGCTCAACACCTACGGCCCGACCGAGACCTCGGTCACCGCGACCTGGACCGAGGTGCAGCCCGGCCAACGGATCACGATCGGCAAGCCGCTGCCCGGCTATACCGCCTGGATCGTCGACGGGGCGTTGCAGCCGGTGCCGGCGGGGCAGGAGGGCGAGCTGGTGATCGGCGGCCCCGGCGTCGGCGTCGGCTACGTCAACCGGCCCGACCTCACCGCCGAGAAGTTCACGATGACGCCGTTCGACACGGTGTCGGGCGGTCCCGAGCGGATCTACCGGTCGGGCGATCTCGTCCGGCTCGACGCGGCGGGTGACATCGACTTCGTCGGCCGCATCGACACGCAGGTGAAGATCCGCGGCTTTCGCGTCGAACTCGCCGAGATCGAGGCGGTGATCGGCGAATGGCCGGGCGTCGCGCAGGTCGTCGTGCACTTGTTCAACGACGACGACGGCGCCGAATTCCTCGCCGCCTTCCTCGTCGCGCGCGCCAACGAGACGATCGATCTCGCCGGGCTGCGCACGCTCGTCGCCGAACGTCTGCCCAATTACATGCGCCCCGCCGCCTATCAGACGCTCGCCGCGCTGCCGACCCTGCCCGCCTCGGGCAAGGTCGACCGCAAGGCGCTGGTCAAGCCGGCGATCACCGTCACCACCGATCGCGCGATCGTCGCGCCGGCGACGCCGATGGAGGAGACGTTGCACCGCGTCTGGGCGGAGGCGTTCGCGCCGCAGCCCGTCTCGGTGCTCGACGATCTGTTTGAGGATCTCGGCGGCCATTCGCTCAAGGCCGCGCGGCTGGTCTCCGCCGCGCGCAAGGTGCCGGGGTTGCAGGGCCTGTCGCTCGAGGACGTCTATGCCGCGCCGACGATCCGCGCGCTGGCGCTGCGCGTCGGCGGCAGCGCGGCGGTCGCGGTGCAGCAGGCGGACAGCTTCCACCATATCGCGGCGTGGAAGCGGCGGCTGTGCGTCGCGGCGCAGACGGTGGCGCTGCTGCCGATCTACACGCTCGCCGGGCTGCAATGGTTCTCGCCCTATATCGCCTATACGCATCTCGCCGGGCGGGTCGACCGGATCAGCGCGCTCGTGCTCAGCGCCCTGTTCTTCACGATCGTGCCGATCGCGTCGATGTTCCTGTCGATCGCGCTCAAATGGCTGATCGTCGGCCGCTTCAAGGCGGGCGATTACCCTTTGTGGGGCTTCTATTATTTCCGCTGGTGGCTGATCCGGCGGATCATCGGCGTCACCGCCACGCCCTATCTGGCGGGCACGCCGATGATCCGCGGCTATTACCGGCTGCTCGGCGCACGCATCGGCGCGCGCGTCCATATCGGCACCGGGGTCATCGATACCGCCGACCTGCTCGAGGTCGGCGACGATGCGATCATCAGCGACCAGGCGGTGCTCGCCACCAGCTCGGTCGAGCGCGGGCTGCTGCGCCTTGGCACGGTGACGCTGGCGCCGGGATCGTTCGTCGGGTCGCAGGCGGTGGTCGGGCGCAACGCCACGCTCGGCGAGGATGCGGTGCTCGACGACATGTCGGCGTTGCCGACCGATGCGGTCATCCCGGCGCGGCAACGCTGGACCGGATCGCCCGCGGCCTTCGCCGGCGACGTCCCGGCGCGGCCGCAGCGGGAAGTGCGCGAACCGCTCGGGCCGCTGCTCGGGCTGCTGCTCGGCGCGTTCATGCTGCCGATCATCGCCATCCTGCCGATCGCGCCGGGGCTCATCGCGCTGATCGAGCTCGACTGGGCAACCACCGGCTACGCCTATGTGCTCGTCTCGCCGTTCCTCGCGACGACCTATGTCGTGATGATGTGCGTGCTGACCGTCGCGGCGAAGCGGCTGATCCTCGGCAAGGTCGCGCCCGCCACCTATGCGCTCGATAGCTGGTTCTACGTGCGTTATTGGCTGGTCAAGCAGATCAACGATCTGGCGTTGCGGCTGCTGCATCCGATCTTCGCGACGCTCTACGTCATCCCCTGGTATCGCGCCTTGGGCGTCAAGGTCGGGCGGCGGGCGGAGATCTCCACCGCCAGCGCGATCGTCCCCGACCTCGTCGAGATCGGCGCGGAGAGCTTCATCGCCGATTCGGTCATCTTCGGCGCGGCGCGGATCGGCCACGGCACGATCGAGCTGGCGCACACCCGCATCGGCCGGCGCAGCTTCATCGGCAATTCGGCGTTGCTGCCGAGCGGCGCGCAGATCGGCGACGAGGTGCTGATCGGCGTGCTCTCCAAGCCGCCCGAGGACCCGGCGCTGGCGATGGAGAGCGGCAGCACCTGGTTCGGCTCGCCCGCGTTCAAGCTGCCGGTGCGCCAGGTCGCGACGATGTTCGACGAGGGCGCGCGCTTCAACCCGTCGCGCGGGCTGATCGCGACGCGCCTGTCGATCGAGGCGGTGCGCACCACCTTGTCGCTCACCGCCTTCCTAGTCTTCTTCAGCCTGTTGCTGTCGGTGGTCGGCGATCTCGACGATCTCGAGCGCGGCGGGCTGGTGATCGGCCTGGCCTTTCCGTTCCTCTACGTCGGCTTCTGCCTCGCCTGCGGCGGCTTCGTGCTGGCGCTGAAATGGCTGGTCGCCGGCCGCTACAAGGCGACCACCGCGCCGCTGTGGAGCACCTTCGTCTGGCGCAGCGAGCTGGTCACCGCGACCTACGAAAATCTCGCGGTCGCCAATCTGCTCGAACCGTTGCGCGGGACGCCGTGGATCGCCGTCTACCTGCGGCTGATGGGGGCGAAGATCGGCAAGCGCTGCTATATCGACACCACCGACCTCACCGAGCACGATCTGGTGACCATCGGCGACGACGTCGCGCTCAACGACTTCGCGGGGCTCCAGACGCATCTGTTCGAGGACCGGGTGATGAAGGTCGGCCCGATCCGCGTCGGCGACCGCGCGACGATCGGTTCGCTGGCGATCGTGCTGTACGATGCGGAGATCGGCGCCGACGCGCAATTGGGCGATCTTTCGGTGGTGATGAAGGGCGAGACCCTGCCCGACGGTACCAATTGGGAGGGCAGCCCCGCCCGGATCGCGACCGGCGGATGACGCCGCACTGGCACGACGGGCCGCTGGCGGCGCTGGACTGGGACGGGGCGGCGCCGGTGGTGTGGCGCGCCGCGGCGCGGGATGCGGCGGCGCGGCAGGACCTCGCGCGGGCGCTGGTGGCGCGGCTGGCGCGGCGGCGCGTCGAGGAGGTGCGGCTGGCGCGCACCGTCGCGGGCGCGCCGCGTGTCGCGAGCCCGGGGGGCTGGTACGTCGGCCTGTCGCATCGCGGCGCACACTGCCTGATCGGTGTCGCCACCCGGCCGATCGCGGTCGATCGCGAACTGGTCGACGACGCGCCGCCCCTGTGGGACATGCTGACCGAACGGGAAGGGCGCGCGCTGCGCCGGCTCGACCCGCTCGTGCAGCCGCGTGCCTGGCTGCGGCGCTGGACGATCAAGGAAGCGCACGCCAAGCTGGTCGGCGAGCCGCGCCGCATCGCCCCGGAGACGATCGAGACCGAGGTGATCGACCCGGTGCACGCCACCGCCCGCTGCGAGGGCATGTCGCGCTGCTGGACGCGTGACGATGGCGAGGCGATCGAGACGGTCGCGCTGTGGCAGGCGGCGGCATGAGCCGGGTCGCGGTCCGCCGCTACGAGGCCGCGGATCGGGCGGCGGTGCTGGCGATCTTCGACTCCAACCTGCCCGAATATTTCGGGGCCGGCGATCGCGGCTGGCTGGAGGAGACGCTCGACGAGCCCGACGGTCCGGGGTTCGTCGTCACCGTCGACGGCGTCCCGGCGGCGTTCGGCGGCTATGAGATCTGGGACCATTACAACAAGGCGCTGCTCTATTGGGGCATGGCGGCGCGACGCTTCCACCGCTGCGGGCTCGGCCGGCTGCTGCTGTTCGAGCGACTGGCGCACGTCGCACGCTACGCCGAGCCGCCGACCCGCTACGTCACCGTCGATACCTCGCCGCTGGTCGCGCCGTTCTTCCGCCGCTGCGGCTTCGCGCTGACCGCGGTCTGGCCGGAGGGGTATCGTTCCGGTATGGAGATGCACGAGCTGCATTTCGATCTCGCCGCGACGACGATCGACGCGCTCGACGCGCAGCGTCGTGCCGCGCTGGCGGGGGTGGAGGCGGCAGTCGCGCGGCGCTAGCCGCGGTCCTCATGCGCAAGATGCAGCGCGACCAGTCGCGCGAGCAGCGTCGCCGGGAAGAGCTGGCCGATCACCGATTCCAGATTGGCGAGGCTGCGTGCCAATGGCGCCACCGGCACGATGTCGCCGAAGCCGGTGGTGGTGATCGTCGCCAGGCTGAAATAGGTGAAAGCGGCATTCGCGCTGGTGGCGCTGTGCGGATCGAAGCCGCTACCGCCGAAGGCGCCCGGCGCATGCATCTGGATCGCGCCATAGGCGATCGCGAACAACGCCGAGACGTTGAGATAGAGCAGCACCGCGCCGCGGATGCGATGCGCGGTTACCCGCCCGGCGGCGAAAACGTGCGGCGCGACCACCGCAGTCACCGCGACGTTGAACAGGAAGGCGACCAGTGCGATCGCCTCGTGCTGCTCGGTGGCGTCGAGCTGGAGCGAGGCGGACACCACCCGCCCGAACGCCGGCCATGCGGTCAGCAACGCGATCGACACGATCAGCAGCACCCGCGACAGCCGGTTCCGGGTGAAGACGGTGACGCAGATGAAAGCGAAGGCGAGGTGGCAGGCGTCGAGCAGGCTGCGGCCGGACGACCAGCCCTGCGCCATCGGCACGACCACGAACAATGTGACGCCTTGCAGGACGAGCAGCGCCGACAGGCTGTGATCGATCCGCCGGTCGCGATCCGCCGCCGCGCTCATCGTTGCGGCGTGCGTCGGCTTCGTCGGCATGGTCGCGCATCCTCGTCTCCGGCAGCACCGTCGCGCTAGGCGTGGCAGGCTGAACCGCGGGTTGATGATCGGGCGCCGCGGTTTGCCGTGCCCGATCATACGGGAATCGCACCGGAATGGCCGTGAGCGGTGATCGACAGCGCGCGCACATTCGGGCACAAGCTGCGCCGATGAGCCACGCAGACAGTGTCCGAGAGCAAGAGGCCTGGGCAGCACAAGGGGTTAGCGCTGACGGTCCGGATATCGACCGCTATCGCTCGATCGTCTTCCCCAATGCCGTGCGCGAATTACGCAAGCAACAGGGCTTCGCCAGGCTGCTTGGATTGTCGGCCGTATTGCCGGACATCCCCTATGTCCGCCTCTCCAAGATCGAACGCGGCGAGGTCGTCGCCAAGGCCAGCGAATTGCGCAGCATCGCGATGGCGATGCGCGTCGCGCCCGAGGATCTGTTGCTCGATATCGACGATCCGGCGTTCGACATCGCCGCATGGGCGACCGAATTGCAGGACCTGACCGACGAGGAGATCGCCGAGGATCGCTTTGCGGTGCTGCTCGCCGCGGCGATCCGTGCGCGGCGCGATGCCGACCGGTCGCTGTCGATCGTCAACGTCGAACGCCGCTTCGGCATCGCGCCGGTGATCCTGTCGCGGCTGGAGAACGGCTACAAGCCGCTCGGGCGCTGGAACGCGCAGACCGTGCGTGCGGTCTGCCAGTTGCTCGACGTCACGGATGCGGAGAGCCTGCGCGCGCATGTCGCGCGGGCCGATGCCGATGGCACGCTGCGCGCCTATCTGCCCGCCGCGGCGAGCAGCGCGGCGCGGATCGAGAAGACGCGCGCCCGCGTCGCGCTGTTGCGCGAGGAATTGCACGATCCCGCCCAGCCGGCGGCGATCCGCGTCAAGGCCGCGCAACCGCCGCGCGTCGCGTCCGCCGCGACGTCGCCGGACGGGGTGGACGCCGCCGTTCTTGCCGCAATCGAACGGTCCGAAACCGCGACCGTGCGATTGGTGCCGGTGTTCGGCGCGCCGCTCGCCGACGGGCTGGTCGAACGCGTGCCGGTCGGCCGCACCGTCGAGGCGCCGCGCCATGCCCAGCCCAACAGCTACGGCCTGCGCGTCTGCCGGGCGACGTTGGGGCCGGCGCTGCCCGCGCATGCGATCGTGGTGGTCGATCCGGACCGCTTCCCATCCTCCGGCGGGCTCGCCGTCGTGCGCGAGGCGGGCGGGCTGCGCCTGCTGGTCGTCACTTTCGATCGCCAGGGCCGGATGATCGGCTACAGCGTCAATCCCGACCGCGAGATCGAGCTCGACACGCTCGACGCCGCCGATGTCGGTACCGTCGTCGCGGTGCTGCTCGACTGACGCCACCACGGTCCGGCACGGGATAGGACGGGCGAGCATCGGCGAGTGCTCAGTAGCTCGAATTGATCGCGATCGGCATCGTCGGATCGAAGCGCGACAGATGACCTTGCGCACCATAGGTCGAGGTGGCGCGCCCGGCGAGCCGCTTCGCCTCGCTGGTGATCGCGCCGATCATTTCCACCGACAGATCGATCTGCCGCTCCAGCGCCGCGGCATTGGCGGCGGAGATCGGCTCCAGCCGCGCGAGCAGCTCCTCGAGCCGCGCGCGTTGCGCCTCGTCGAGCGACCGGTTCCAGTCGACCGTGCTGCGCCCGTAAGCAGCGGTCATCTGTTCGAGCTGGCCGACCAGCCGCACCTTGGTCGCCGCCAACTCGGGCAGCGCCGCGCCGAACGGGCTTTCCTGCAGATGCCGCGTCTCCTCCTCCATCAGCATCAGCAACGAGTCGAGCACATCGGTCAGCCGGTCGATCATGCGCCGCCCTCCTGCAAGGCGATGATCTGGTTGAGCACCGCCGGGGCGAGGCCGAAGCCGCCGCGTCGTGCGATCGCATCGCCCATCTTCTCGGCGAGCACGCCGCGGAACATCTCCTCGCCATGGCCGCCGCTGAACGGCCCGTCCGATGGCGCGGTGTCCATCATGATCCGCACCATCTGGCCGACGAACACCGCCTCGAACGATTGCGCGGTTGCCGCCGGATCGTTGGCCCTGCGGATCGGTTGCGGCGCCGGCGTCGCGGCGGGCAAAGTGGCGGAAAGACTGTTGTCCATCATTGTACCTCGATTTCCGCCTGGAGCGCGCCGGCGGTGCGCAGCGCCTGGAGCACGGTGATCAGATCGCGGGGGCTGACCCCGAAAGCGTTCAATCCGGCGACCAGCGACACCAGCGACGTCGCATTGTGCAGGACGCCGAGCCCGCGGCCGTTGCCGTCGCTCACCCCGATCTGGGTACGCGGCAGCACTTCGGTGGTGCCGTTGGAGAAGGGGCCGGGCTGCGACGCCACCGGCGTCTCGGCGATGCTGATCGTCAGCCCGCCCTGTGCGATCGCGACCGGACTGATCCGCACGTCGGCGCCCATCACCACCGTCCCGGACGCCTCGTTGATGACGACGCGGGCGGGCAGGTCGACCTCGACCGGCAGCTCCTCGATCCCCGCGACCAGATCGATGACGTGATCCACCGAGCCTGCCGGCGGCGCGAGTTCGATCGTGCCGGGGTCGAGCACCCGCGCGACGCGGTCGAAGCGGCGGTTGATCACCTCGGCGATGCGAAAGGCGGTGGTGAAATCGGGGTTCTTGAGCGCGAGCTTCAGCGTCGTCGCGGTGCGCAGCGAATAGGGTACTTCGCGTTCGACGATCGCCCCGCCGGCGATGCGCGCCGAGGTGGTCACGCCGCGGCTGATCGAGGCGGCGGCGCCCTGCGCGCGGAAGCCCGACACCGACAGCGGCCCCTGTGCGACCGCATAGATCTCCCCGTCGAGCCCGCGCAGCGAGGTGACGAGCAGCAGGCCGCCCTGTAGACTGGTGGCGTCGCCCATCGCGGCGATCTGCACGTCGATCGTACTGCCGGCGCGCGCGAAGGCGGGCAGGGTCGCGGTCACCGAGACGGCGGCGACGTTCTGCGTCCGCATCGTATCGCCGCGGATATTGACCCCCATCCGTTCGAGCATCGACTGGATGCGGCTCATGCTCTCCGAATGGCCGAGGCAGATCACGCCGCCCGGCCGCATGCTGTCGTAAAGCGTCTCGACCGCCTCGCGCCGCGACACGTCGTCGAAATAGATCAGCATGTTGCGGCAGAAGATTATGTCGATGTCGCGGAACCGGCGCATCGCCATCGCGTCCGACACGTTGACGACGGTGAAGTCGATCGACTGGCGTAGCGCGTCGCAGATGCGGAAGCCCTCGGCGTGCGGCGTGAAATACTTGCCCTTGAGCTGCGCCGAGAGGCGATGGAGCGCGCGATCGCTGTAGATACCGGCGCGGGCATCGGCGATGACGCGGCTGTCGATGTCGGAGGCGAGGATCTGGATGTCATAGGCATCGGCCAGCGGCCAATGTTCCAGGATCTGCATCGCGATCGAATAGGGTTCCTCGCCGGTCGAACAGGGCAGCGACCAGATGCGGATCGGCTTGCCCGGTGCGCGGTTCCTGGCGATCTCGGGCAGGACGTGCTGGACCAGAGCGTCGAACTGATAGTCCTCGCGGTAGAAATAGGTCTCGTTGACCGTCATCGCGTTGACGAGATGCTGCATCTCGACGCCCGACGTCTCGAAGCGCACCAGCGTGAAATATTCGCGGAACGTCGTCTTGCCCGTCGTCAGGATACGATCCTGCAGCCGGCGCTCGACGAAATAGGCCTTGGTGTCGCTGAACATCATGCCGGTCTTGCGGTAGAAGAATTCGCAGAACTTGGCGTAATCCATTGGCGTGATGGCCGGTGCGCCCGGTGGCGGCGCGGCGGCGGCGGCGGATCTGGAGGCGCTCAGCACCGGTTGATCCTCTGCGCGGCGACCTGCACCGCGAAGGCGATGAAGCTATCGCCGGGGAAGCGGTCGGGCAGAGCGAGCAGCGCGGGCAGGGCGGTCTCGTCGCCGATCTCCGCCAGCCCGTCGATCGCCGCGGCGCAGACGTTGACGTGCGCGTCGGCCAGCGCAGCGACGAGCCACGCGGCGGCGCGCGGATGCGGGAGCACGCTGAGCAGGTTCGCGGTGAAGATGCGCACGTCGTCGTCGGGATCGCGCAGCAGCTGTTCGACGTGCGGCGCGACCTCGTCGGGCATCGCCGCGAGACCTTCCAGCGCGGCATTGCGTTGCGGCGCGCCTTCGCTGCGCAGCAACGGCAGCAGCGCGGTCACCACCGCCGGCGAGCGCCGCCGGATCAGCGCCGCCATGATCGCCTCGCGCACGCTCGGCGCATTCTCCTCGGCGAGGCGGGCGCAGAGCGGGGCGACGCCGTCGGCATGCGCTTCCAGCCCGCGCACCGCGGCGCGGCGGTCCGCCCCGCTCGGCGAGGCGAGCAGATCGACCAGATCGGCGAGCGTACAGGCCGCCGCGGACGATGGTTCGGCGGGGGTATCGATAGGGGCTTTGACCAGCGGCACGGTGCGTATCCTGTTGATTATGACGCGTGAGCGCGCCGGTTCGAGGCGAGCCAGGTGGCGATCTGTCCGGCGATGGCGTCGCTCGCCAGAACGAGGTTGGCGCCCGCGCGGCGGATGAGTTCGTGGGGCATGCCGAACACCGCGCTGCTGTCGGCGTCCTGTGCGATCGTCCGCATGCCGCGGCGGTGACAGCGCGCCATCGCCTCCGCGCCGTCGTCGCCCATGCCGGTGAGCTGGACGCCGATCAGCCGGTCGGCGGGTACGTGCTCGGCGGCGCTCTCGACCAGCCGGGTGACGCTGGGATGCCAGGCATGCTGTTCGCTGGCCGGCACGGACATTGCGGTGAGCACGCCGCCGCGGCGGGCGACGATCATGTCGGCGTCGCCGCGCGCGATATAGACGTTGCCGCCGAGCAGCGGCGTCGGCGCGCGCACCTCCTGCACGTGGATCGCGCACAAGGCATCGAGCCGGCGCGCGAAGACGCCGGTGAAGCTGCTCGGCATATGCTGCGCGACCAGCACCGGCCACGGCAGCGTCGCCGGGAGCGCCGGCAGGATCGTCTCCAGTACCGACGGGCCGCCGGTCGAGACGCCGAGGATGACGAGGCCCGGCTCGGTGGTGCCGTCCTTCATCATCCGTGCGGGCGGCGGCGCGGGGGCGGGGGGCGGCGGCTTGACCACGCCGGCGCGCCCGCGCACCCGCGCGCCGGCCGCCATCCTCACCTTGGCGACGAGCTGCGCGGCGATCTCGTCGAGCGACAGCGAGATCGTGCCGCCCGGCTTCTGCACGAAGTCGATCGCGCCGAGGCTGAGCGCCTGCAACGTGGTTTCCGCCCCTTTCTCGGTGATCGACGACACCATGATGACCGCGCGCGGGCTGCCGACCATGATCCGCGACAGACAGGTGATGCCGTCCATCTCGGGCATGTTGACGTCGAGTGTGACGACCTGAGGATCGAATGCCTCGACGAGTTCCAGCGCCTCGGCGCCGTTGCGGGCGGTGCGAACCTCGAAGCCGGGTTGCTGTTGGAGGAGCTGGGCGAGGTGGCGGCGCATCAGCGCGGAATCATCGACGACGAGGACGCGGGTCATGGCAGGCTCAGGCGGCGAGCGCCGGCTGGTGCGGCGGCAGCAGCGCGTCGGCCGCCGGCTCGATCAGGCAATCGACGTCGAGCAGCTGGATCATGCGGTTCTGCGCGGTGAGATTGGCGACGCCGCGCACGACCTTGGCACGGCTGCCCGACAGATCGGGCGCCGCCGAGATCGTCGCCTCGGGAATGCGGCCGACTTCCGACACGCTGTCGACGATGAAGCCGACGTGCTGGCCGTGGATGGTGAAGACCATGATCCGCTGGCGGTCGGACCGGGCCGCCTCTTCGAGGTCGAAGCGGCGGCGCTGGTCGATCACCGGCAGCACGGTGCCGCGCAGGTTGATGACGCCCTCGACGAAATCGGGGGTGCCGGGAACGTGGGTGAGCTGGTCGGGAACGCGGACGATCTCCTGCACCGCCTCGACCGGCACGCCATATTCCTCGCCCATCAGGCGGAAGATCACATATTGCGCGTCTTCGGTCGTTGCATCGCTCATCGTGGCATCTCCTTCGGCGGCGCCGTCCGCTGCGGCACCGGCATCGCCCTGCGTGGCGCGCAGCGCGCGCAATTCGTCGACGTCGAACATCGCGTCCGCCGACAGCACCGACACCAGCCGACGGCCCTCGTCGAGGCGGCAGATCGCGCGGATATCGCTGTGCCCGTCCTGCGAATGGAGCGCGGCGGGCACCGGCTCGACCAGCGCGCGCTCGACGCGCAGCACCGCCTTCACCTTGTCCATCACGACGCCGACCGACAGCGCCTCGCCGTCGCGCTCGCCGGGCAACGAGACGACGACGACCTTGTTGGCGTCGGTGAACGCCTCCACCGGCATGCCGAACATCGTGCGCAGCGACACCAGCGGCAGCAGCCGGTTGCGCAGCGTCGTCACGCCCAGCACGTGGCCGCGGGTGCCGGGCACCTGCGTGATCGCGGCGGGTAGCTGGACGATCTCCTGCACCTCGCCGATCGGGAAGGCATATTCCTGGCCGTCGACCTCGAAACTGACCAACTGGTCCTCGTCGGCGGCACCGTCGGCGGCGTCATCCTCCAGCGTCAGCGCGGTCGGCCCGGCGACATCGGCGAGGCACAGCGCCGCGTCCTGCGCCGCAAAGGTGCGGCCGATCGACTTGGACACGTCGAGCACCATGACGATGCCGCGGCCGTCCTCCTCCTTGATCATGCCGGTGAGCAATTCGGTGTCGATTGTCGCCTGGATCTGCGTCACCGGCTCCAGCCGCTCGCGCTCGACGGTGACGACGTTGGCGACGCGATCGACCATCAGGCCGACCGGGTGGCCGTGATCGAGCACGACGACGCGGCTGGCGTCGTCGCTCAGCACCGGCGGCAGCCCGAACAGATGGCGCAGGTCGAGCACCGGCAGCACCGTGCCGCGCAGATTGGCGAGCCCCATCAGCGCCGGCGGGCTGAGCGGCATCCGCACCACGTCGGGCACGCGGATGATCTCCTTCACCTGTTCCAGCGGCACGGCGAACATCTCGCCGGCGCTGTGGAAGATCACGAACTGGCAGAGGCCAGCGCGTTCGTGGTCTGCGGCATTGGGGTCGGCGGAGGCGATGGCCTCCGCCGGGATCGTCGTCGTCTCGGTCATGCGCCCGTCCTTTCGTCGCGGTCGGGGATCAGGCGGCCTGCAGTTCGTCGGCCAGCGAGGCGATCTCTTCGATCGCGGCGGCGAGCTGTTCGGCGCCGCGCGCCTGTTCGCGGGCGGCGTTGCTCGCCTCGTTCGAGGTGCGCACCGCCTGTTGCGCGGCGGTGGCGATCTGCTCGATCGCGACCTGCGTCTCGCCGAGCGCGCGGGCGACCTCGCCGGCGGCATCGGAGATCTCGCCGTTGCCGCGCACGACCTCGCTCACGTCGACGGCGATCCGCTCGAGCCCGGTGGAGATCGCCCGGCTCTTCTCGACCTCGGCGGCGGCGGTGTCGGCGATGTCCTGCAAGTCGGTGCGGACGATGCCGATCGTGTCCTGGATGCTCTTCACCGTATCCTTGATCCGCTCGGCATTCTCCGCCGAGTCGCGGGCGAGGTTGCGGATGTCGGTCGACACGACGGCGAAGCCCTTGCCGAATTCGCCCGCCCGCGCCGCCTCGACCGAGCCGCTGACCGCGAGCATGTTGGTCTGGATCGACACGGTGGTGATCGCATCGATGATCTTGTCGATACGGCGGCTGACCTGTTCCAGCGCGCTGATCTGGTCGCGGCTGTTGCGGCCGGCGGCGACCGATGCAGCGACGCCCTGCATCATCGCACCGACCAATGTCTTGTTCTCGTCGAGCAATCTGGCGATCTCCTCGCCCTTCTCGGCGCCGGAGGCGGCGGCTTGCGCGGCGGCCTTGGCATTCTGTTCGATCTGTTCGATCGCGGTCGCCGACTGCTGGGTGGCGGCGGCGGACTGCTGCGAGCCGCGATTGATCTGCTCCAGGGCGGTCGACACCTGCACCGATGCGCGGTTGATCTCCTCGACCGCGCTCGACAGTTCCTCGGCCGCCGACGCGACTTCCTCGGCGCTCTTGCTGATGTTGGTGCTGTTCTTCAGCTCTTCGGAAAGCTGGCCGAGTTCCTGCGCGGCCTGTTCGCTCTGTTCGAGCGCGCCGGTCTGCTGTTCGATCGTGTTGCTCGATTCCTGGCAGGCGGCGGCCTGTTCCTCGGCGGCGGCGGCGATCACCTCGGCGCCCTTCAGCGCTTCATTGGCCGCCTGTACGGCATCCTCGGCGCCGCTGGCGATCAGGGTACAGCCCTTCAGGATGTCGGCCATCTCCTCGCGGATGCGGTCGAGCCCGGCGGTGACGATCGTACCCTTCTGCGCCTCCTCGCGCGCCGAGGTCGCCGATGTCTCGATGCCCTCGGCAACCTGCCGCACGTCGTCCTGCACCTGGACGATGAGGTCCTGAATGTCGCGCGCCGACTTCTCGCTCGTCTCGGCGAGGGTGCGCACCTCGTCGGCGACGACGGCGAAGCCCTTGCCGTGCTGGCCGGCGCGCGCCGCCTCGATCGCGGCGTTGAGTGCGAGCAGGTTGGTCTGGTCCGCGATGCGCGCCACGGCCTTGACCACCTCGCCGATCGCGCTTGCCTGACGGTCGAGTTCCTCGACCAGCTTGACCGATGCCTCCTGACGCTCGGAGGCGCGAACGATCGCGCCCAGCGAATTGGCGACGTCGCTGCTCGTCGTCGCGACGAGGTCGGCCAGCGCCTGGGTCAGCGTCGCCGAGCCATCGGCACGCGTCTTCATGTCGCGCAGGCGGTCGGTGGCGAGCGTCATCGACTTCATCGTCTGCTGCGCCGCGGCCGAGGCCTGTTCGGCGCCGACGCTGATCTGCTCGGCGGCCTTGCGCAGTTCCTCGGACGCCGACGAGGCTTCGGCGATGCCGCTGGACAGTTCGGCGGTGGCGGAAGCGAGTCGTTCGGAGCCCTTCTGCTGGCGGGCGAACGTCCTGGCGCGACGCTTTTCGGCGTCTGCGGTCAGGCGGACGCTGCTGCTGTTCATGCCGCCGGCTCGAGCGCTGGTCTCGCCGGGAAGGGACATCGTGCTTTTCTTGGCGAGGGACATCGCGGGCTCCACTTGACGTTGTTCCGTCCAGCTATGACCGATTTCGTAAAGATGAGTTAAAAATGGACATAATGGCGCCGTAGATCGTTTTCGCGTCTAAGTGACTGAATTTGAACAACTTCCTTGCTGGCGCTGGGCGGTCGTGGCGTCCCGCCCTTGTCAGATTAGACCCGCCTCACAAGGGTTTACGCGAGCATGGCTGCCGGGGAGAGCGCCGGCGGCATGGGTGAAAAAATTCGCGAGAGGCCTCGGCTCGGCGCATGTTTCTACCAACGTCGGCCAGTTCGCTGTTCGCTTATGCGAACGGATCGCGATACCGCAATGCTTCCAACACCAGCGCAAATGCCGCCGAAGGTTGGCGGCGCGACGGATAGTAAAGGTGATAGCCGTCGAACGGCGCGCACCAATCGGCGAGCAGGCGGACGAGTGACCCGTCGGCGACCGGGGTCAGGACCCGATCCTCGACGACGTGCGCGAGGCCATGGCCGGCGCGTGCCGCGGTCAGGATCAGATCGACGTCGTTGACGACGATCCGGCCCTCGACCTTGACGTTGAGCAAGCGGCCATCCTTCTCATATTCCCAGACATACAGGCTGCCGTTGGGCATCCGCCGGTTGATGCAGGCGTGGCGGGACAGATCGTGCGGCGTCGCCGGCGCCCCGTGCCGGGCGAGATAGTCCGGCGCGGCGACCGTCGCCATCCGCAGACGCGGGCCGATCGGTACGGCGATCATGTCCCGTTCCAGCCGCTCGCCGAGTCGCACGCCGGCGTCGAACCGTCCGGCGACGATGTCGGTCAGGCTCGCGTCGAGATCGAGCTCGACGCAGACGTCGGGATAGGCGGCCGCGAGCCGGTCGAGCGCCGGCCACAGGATGGATCGCGCCGGCTGTTCGGGGGTGGTGATCCGCACCGTGCCCGCCGGCTTCTCGCGCAACTCGGTCAGCGCGGCGATGCGACCGTCGATCGCGTCGAGCGCGGGCCGCAGCGTCTCGATCAAGCGTTCGCCCGCCTCGGTCGGTGCGACGCTGCGTGTGGTGCGGGTCAGCAGCCGTAGCCCCAGCTTCGTTTCGAGCCGGCGCATCGCATGGCTCAGCGCCGATTGCGACAGGCCGAGGCGAACCGCGGCGCGGGTGAAGCTGCGCTCCTCGGCGACCGTCAGGAACAACGCCAGGCTGGCGAGATCTTCGCGGCGCAGATCAGAACTCATGACCGGCATTCATAGGCTCAAGCGATGCGGCCTGTCTAATCGCGCGCTCCGCGACCGCCTATCTTGCGCAAGAACCAATCGGAGGACGAATGATGCAGACGCGTATATTGGGCCGCGGGCTCGAAGTGTCGGCGCTGGGGCTGGGCTGCATGGGGCTGAGCTACGCCTATGGACCCGCCACCGAGCGAAGCGAGGCGATCCGGCTGCTGCGCGGCGCGCACGATCGCGGCGTGACCTTCTTCGACACCGCCGAGGCCTATGCGCAGGGCGCAAACGAGGATCTGCTCGGCGAAGCGCTCGCGCCGGTGCGCGACGAGGTGGTGATCGCGACCAAGTTTGGCTTCACCAACGGCGTGACCACCGAGGGGCTCGACAGCCGGCCCGAGAATATCCGTACGGTCACCGACGCGGCGCTGACCCGGCTGCGCACCGATCATATCGATCTGCTCTACCAGCACCGCGTCGACCCGAACGTGCCGATCGAGGATGTCGCGGGCACCGTGCGCGAGCTGATCCAGGCCGGCAAGGTGCGCCACTTCGGCCTGTCGGAGGCCGGGGTCGAGTCGATCCGCCGCGCGCACGCGGTGCAGCCGGTCACCGCCTTGCAGAGCGAATATTCCTTGTGGTGGCGCGAGCCGGAAGCGGAGATCCTGCCGCTGCTGGAGGAACTCGGCATCGGCTTCGTCCCGTTCGCGCCGCTCGGCCGGGGCTTCCTCACCGGTAAGATCGACGCGAACACGACGTTCGACGCCAACGACTTCCGCAGCAACGTGCCCCGCTTCACCACGGCGGCGCGGCAGGCCAATCAGACGCTCGTCGATCTCATCGCGACGCTGGCGGCGGAGAAAGCGGTGACGCCGGCGCAGATCGCGCTCGCCTGGCTGCTGGCGCAGCGGCCGTGGATCGTGCCGATCCCGGGAACGACGAAACTGCACCGGCTGGAGGAGAATCTCGGCGCGGCGGACATCGTGCTGAGCGGCGAGGATCTGACGAGGATCGACGCAGCGCTGGCCGGGATCGAGATCCACGGCGCACGCTATTCGCCTTCGCAGCAGCAGTTCGTCAGCCGCTGACACTCCGCGGGGCTGTACCCCGGCGGAGGCCGGGGCACAGCAGACGTTACGTATGGCTCCGGGTCACGCCGGGGAATCGCCCACGCCTTATCACCAGCCGATTGGGGGCGCTTAAACCCCCATCGGCTCGTGATATGGGCAGCCGTTCACCCGCGCGCGGAAGTCGGCGGAGTGGCGATAGGGTTCGTTGCGCGCACGGTTGATGTTGCCGAGCGGGCGGTGCGCGTCGAGCCCAGTCCAGATGCTGAAGCGGCTCTCCTCGTTGATCGCGCGGACGTTGTCCTCGGACCAGCTTTCCTGCGCGGCGGCGCGGACGATGCCGACGCGGTGGAACGGCGCCTCGTCCTCGTCCCATTCCACCGTCGGATCCTCGATCGGCTGGCGGTCAAGGTCGCGGCACAATTGCACGCGGAACTCCCATGCGGCGTCGATCGTGCGCATTTCGCTGCGCACTTCGTCGCGGATCGCGTCTTCGCGACCGTCGACGTCGATCGTCTTGCCGGTCAGCGCGGTCATCTCCGGCGCGATCGGCTTCAGGCTGAACTTGGCGATATAGTCACCGTAGCGGAACGGCGTGACGCTGTAATAGGTCTCGCCGAGCGGTTCGGCATTGGGGGCGCCGCCGAGCGAGTTGAGCGCCGCGCTCTCGACGCCGACCGTCTCCAGCGTCGCGCGCACGCCCTGCAACACCGACGACAGCACCTTCTTGGTGCCCTCCAGCCGATCGGTGGTCTTGGCGAGCAGCTTGAGGTTGCCGAGAAACTTGTCGGCAGTCTTGGCCTGGAACACCGTGCCGTTGACCATCACGAAGTCCTGCGCATTGCCCTCGGCACCGGGCAGACGCGTGCCCTCGACGTCGAACACCTTCATCGCCACGCCGCGCGGCAGACTGATCGCGTCGGGCAGGATGTCGCCGGCGTTGGTCGACAGGCGCAGCAGCACCTTGTGCGTACCGGCGCTGGCGAATAGCCCCTGCGCGAGCTCGGGCGGCAGGCCGGCATCGACGGTCAGCTCGCCGTCGAGCAAGGCATGCGCCTTGGCGTGGACCGAGCGGACGGCGTGGCCATAATCCTCGGCGGTCCGCTCCAGGATCGTGTCGAAGGTGGTGCAGAGCGCGGCGATCGTCTCGCCTTCGTCGGGCTGCACGTCCTCGACGTCGGGGCGATAGCGGATGGGGGCGTCGGTCATCGAAGGTCTCCTCTTCGGGCAGGGAACGCGGGGCGGAGGATTCCGCCCCGCGTCGGGATCAGCGCGTGCGCGCCGGTGCGGCGAACGCCGCCTTCAGCCGCGCGACCGCGAGGGCGTTGGCGTCCTGGGCGCCGCGCACCACCTTCGCCATGCCGAAGAATTCGTGCGTGACGCCGGGGAAGGTGCGCTGTTCGACCTTATCACCCGCCTTGCGCATCGCCGCGGCGAGCGTCTCGCCGTCCGAGCGCAGCGGATCGATCTGCGCGTTGATGATCGTCGTCGGCGGCAGCCCGCGCAGATCGGCGGCGACGAGGTTGAGCCGCGGATCCTGCGCATCGGCGGCGCGGGTCTGGTAATAATAGCCGAACCAGTCGAGCATCGCCGCATTCAACGGCTTGGCATTCGCCGAATCGCGACGCGACGGCAGCGTCTTGCTGCTGTTGGCAATCGGATAGACCGAGACGACGTGCAGCGGCGCGGTCAGGCGATTGTCGCGGGCGTAGATCGCGGTGGCGACGGCGAGATTGCCGCCGGCGCTTTCCCCGGCGAGGGCGATTTTGGCGGGATCGCCGCCCCAGCTCGCCGCATTCTGCAGCGTCCAGCGATAGGCGGCGGCGGCATCGTCATGCTGCGCCGGGAATTGGAACTCGGGCGCATGGCGATATTCGACCGAGACGACGATCGCATTGAGCGCCTTGGCCATCGCGCGCGGCGCAGCATCATAGGTATCGACATCGGCGATCACCCAGCCGCCGCCGTGATAATAGACGATCACCGGCAGCGGCGCACCGCCCGCGGGCGCGTTTGCGGGCTTGTAGATGCGCGCGAACTGCTTGGGATCGCCCCCATAGGGCTTGTCCTGCGTCGTCACCGAAGCATCGGGCGTCGTCGGCATGCCGCGCTTGGCCATCACTGCCTTGGCGCCGTCGGCGGCGGACGGCTGCATGCGCGCTTCGGCCGGGGTCAGCGTCTCGATCGGCTTGCCGCCGAGCCCGGCGAGCGCGTCGAGCACCGCCTGCATGTCGGGCGCCGCCTTGGGCGGCTGGGTCGCGGTGGCGGGCGGTGCGGGCGGTGGCGGCGCGCTCGGCGAGGGGGCGGACTGCGCCCAGACGGCGGTCGAGCCGAGCAGCGCGACGGCGACGGTGGTCGCGGTGCGCGCGGACGTGCGGGTGACGGACATGTTTCCTCCTGTTGTTACTGTCGAGGAACAACCCGGATCAATCTATGTTGCTGTACGGAACCGGACCAAAGGGCACCGGCGGAGCTGCGGGGGACGCAAACGGCGGATGGCGACGGGGTTGAAGAGCGTGATCGGCACGCAGGATCGGGGCACCAGCAACCGGCTGCTGCTGCAACTGGCCGAGGCGGACTGGGCGCTGCTGGCCCCGCATCTGGAACGCGTGTCGTTCGCGGTGTGGGACGATATCGCCCGCGCCGGCGAGCGGATCGCCAGCGTCTGTTTCCTCAACGACGGCATCGCCGGCATCCTCGACGCGCTGGAAGGCGACCGGCGCTATGCGGTGGCGCTGGTCGGCGCGGAGGGATTCATCGGCTGGCCGCTGCTGCTCGGCGACGACCGCTCGCCCTATGACGTGACGATGCGCGCCGAACATGGCGAGGCGCTGCGCCTGCCCGCCGCGGCGCTCCTGTCCGCGCTGGACGCGAGCGCCGGGCTGCGCAGCGTGCTGCTCCGCTTCGTCCAGACGCTGATGTTGCAGATGGGGCGGACGATCGTCTCGTCACTGGCGCACCCGATCGAGCGGCGCATGGCGCGCTGGATCCTGCTCTATCACGATCGCGTCCGCGAGGACGACATCTGCATGACGCACGAGGAATTCCGGCTGATGCTGGGCGTGCGGCGCAGCAGCGTCACCGATGCGCTGCATCGGCTGGAGGAAGAACAGGCGATCCGGGCCTTCCGCGGCCGCGTCGTGGTGCGCGACCGCGGCAAGCTGATGCAGCTTGCTGGCGACACCTACGGGCATGCCGAGCAGGAATATCGTCGCCTGCTCGGCACCCGCTGACGCCCGGCCGGTCAGAAGCCGCGGCGTAGCGTGACGAACCACTGGCGCGGCGCGCCGGCGAGCAGCGTCTGATTGTCGCCGCTGGCGACATAGCCGTTGCTGCCGATCGTCGCGATATAGCGCTTGTCGGTGAGGTTGGTGACGCTGCCCTCGATCGCCAGTCCCTCCAGCACGCCGCCGAGGCCGCGCAGCCGATAGCCGATGCTGGCATCGACCAGCAGCCGCGCGCCGACCGACTGGTCGTTGAGATAGGTGAAGTAGCGCTTCGTCATGTAATCGCCGCCGGCCCGCGCGAAGACGCCGCCGTCGTCATAGACGATCTCGCCCTTGACCATATGTTCGGGCGTATCGACGACGGTCTTGCCCTTGGTCGGCGACAATAAGACGCCTTTGGCGTCACGGACATCGTCCTGATAGGTCGACTTGTTGTAGGAATAGCTGGCGAACAGCGTCAGCGGCCGGACGATGCGATAGCTTGCCGACGCCTCGGCGCCATAGCTTTCGACGTTGCCGGCGTTGTTGAGGGTCGGCGGATTGCCGATGATGCCGGCGCCGTTGGAAAAGGTCAGCAGGCGATTGGCGAAGTCGACGTAATAGCCGACCGCGGACAGCTGCAAGCCGCCGCTATGCACGCGGACGCCGCCCTCGACGGTCTTCGACGTCTCCGGCTTCAAGGTCGAGCGGATCGCATCGAAGCCGTCCTGCGTCGTCGCGAACGGCCCCGCCGTCGCAGCGGAAACGAAGGCACGCATGTTCTCCGTGTAGCTGGCGAATGCCTCGACGCCGCCACCCAGCCGATACAAGGCGCCGACCTGCGGCAGGAACCAATCGCGCGCCTGGATTTTGCCAGCGACCAGCGCGCCCGTGAGCAGGTTCGCTCGATTGCGTATCCGCATGCCCTTCCACCCGCCGTTCAAGGTCAATGGACCGAGGTCGAGCGTGTCGGCGACGTGATATTGCAGCGTCTCCGTATCGTATTTGCCGTTATATTGCGTCGCGAACGGGTTGGACTGGAAGGCCAGCGTCTCGCGATTGGGGGTGCTGCCGGCAGTCATGCCGTAGAAGCGACGCGCCTGCGTGAAGGTGTTGCTTTCATACCAGCCGCCGAGTTCGAAACGATTTGCTCCCGTCTCGACGAGCAGCCGCGTCAGATTGCCGGCCCGGTCGATGCCATATTCGGTGGTGCGAAACGAGAGCGGCGCCGGGTTGGTGATCGGTGAACCGTCGGAATTGGGCGCGCCTGCCGGCGTGGCAAGGTAGGGCGTGATCCACGATCCCTGCCCCTTGTTATGGTGATAATAGATGGTCGACGTGATCGACAGAACGCTGGTCAATCGGGCGTCGAAGGTCAGGCCACCAAGCCAGTCGCGCCGCAGGCCGCCTGCATCGTAATAGACGTCGTCCACGGTGGCGATGCCGTTCGGAAACGACAGACCCGACGAAGGATATGGTAAAGCAGCCGTCGCGCTGCCGGCACGTGTTTGCTGATTGGCGTAGACTCGCCCGATCTCCAGCGCGAGCGGATAGTTGCCGGTGATGTTGTCGTTGTTCAGCCCGCGGCGGCGGATGATGTCGAGGCTGAGGTCCTGATAGTCGTTCTCGCGCCGGTCGGAGAAATCGACGAAGCCGGTGATGCTGCCGCGCTCGCCGAAATCCTTGACCAGCTTGGCATTGGCCTGATGCTGGCGCTGGACGCCCTGGCCCTTCCACTTGTCGGTGGTGAGGAAGCCATAGCTCAGATAGCCCTTGAGCCCGCCCCCCATGTCGCCGCTCTCGGCGCGGACGAAGGCGCGATAGGTCTGGTCGCTGCCATAGGTGCCCAAGGCGACGAGATCGGCGGTTTCCGAAGGCTTGCGGCTGGTGAATTGCAGCGTGCCGCCGAGATTGCTGGTCGAGGCGGTGCCGAGCGCGCCGGCGCCCTGCGCCACCGTCGTCGTCGCCAGATTTTCGGAAATGATCGCGCGGCTGACGTGCAGGCCGTTGACGTTGCCGTAGCTCATGTCGCCGAGCGGCACGCCGTCCAGCGTGAAGCCGAGCTGGTTCTGGTTGAAGCCGCGCAGCGAGATCCGCGTCGACCATTCATAGGCGCCGAAGGCGTCGGACGACTGGAAATTGACGCCCGGCAGCTTGGCCACCGCCTTCAGCGGCGAGGTACCGGGGGTCAGCCGTTCCATGTCAATCGCGGATACCGTCTGCACCTGCCGGCTCTTGCCAAAGCCCATGACGACGATGTCGCTGCCGGTGCCGCCGGTCGGCGTATCGTCGCTCTGCGTCACCGCGGCGGCGGTATCCTGCGGCATCTCCTGCGCTTCCGCGGCCTGCGCGAGCAGCAATGCCACCGGCGCGACGCCGACCCACCAAGTCCGTTCGATCATCTCGTCATCCCCTGCCGCCTGACGCGCGTGCAAGGCGGCTGGTGACGTGCGCCGGTGACAGCGCCGCGACGATGGCGCGACGGATCGATGACATTGAGTGTCGGGGCCACAGCGTACGCCGATCGATTTCCAGACCGTTCTATAATTGTAACAGGTCGGTTCAATATGGCCGTATTTAACGGGGTCTTCAGACTTTCGGTCCAATTTGAACGTTAGAGGCTGATTCGAAACGATGAAGAGGCCGGGATCGGCGGGATCGTCCGCCTTCATCGAAGGACCTGAAGATGTTCACCTGGTTCGCCAATCACGCGCCCATCCGTACCAAGTTCAAGGTGCTGCTCGCCTTGCACGGTACCGTGGCCGCGACCGGCGTCGTGACGACCTATCTGGCCGCCGAGGCCACGCCCGCCGAAGCGATGATCTACGTCGTCGTCGCCGCCATCCTGTTCGTGGTGACGGTCGTCGCCGTGCTGGTCAGCGGCAAAGTAATCAGCGATCCCTATGTCGCATCGGTCGTCCGCATGGAGGAACTGGCCGCGGGTGACCTCAAGACGCCGATCCCGTTCGCCGACCATCGCGATTGCATCGGCCGGATGTCGCGCGCGGTCAGCGTCTTCAAACAGAATGCCGAAACGGTCCAGGCCGCCGCCGCGGCGCAGCAGCAGGTCGTCGGCACGCTCGGCGAGGGGCTGACGCGGCTCGCGGCGAGCGACCTCAGCTTCCGGATCGAGCAGAGCTTCCCGGCGGATTACGAGCGGGTGCGCGTCGACTATAATCGCGCGCTAGACGCGGTCGCCGAGACGATGCGCGCCGTGACCGACGCGACCAGCGGCATTAACAACGGCGCGATCGACATCCGCCAGGCGTCCGACGATTTGTCGCAGCGCACCGAACAGCAGGCGGCGAGCCTTGAGGAAACCGCCGCGGCGATGGACGAGATCACCTCGACCGTCCGCCAGACCGCCGCGGGTGCGGTGCGTGCCAACAGCGTCGTCGAGGAAGCGCGCATCGAGGCCGAGCAATCGGGGCAGGTCGTCCGCCGCGCGGTCGACGCGATGGGCGGGATCGAGCGCGCCTCGAACGAAATCTCCGACATCATCTCGGTGATCGACGGCATCGCCTTCCAGACCAACCTGCTGGCGCTCAACGCCGGCGTCGAGGCGGCGCGGGCCGGTGACGCGGGTCGCGGCTTCGCGGTCGTCGCCTCCGAAGTGCGCGCGCTCGCCCAGCGTTCGGCCGAAGCGGCCAAGGACGTCAAGACGCGCATCACCGCCTCGTCCGAACAGGTCGACGCCGGCGTCGAGCTGGTCAGCGAGACCGGCAAGGCGCTCGACCGGATCATCGGCCGCATCGGCGAGATCAGCACGCTGGTCGGCCAGATCGCCTCGGCCGCCGAGCAGCAGGCGACCGGTCTGCAGCAGGTCAACACCGCGGTCAGCGAGATGGACGGCGTCACCCAGCAGAATGCCGCGATGGTCGAGGAAGCGACCGCCGCCGCGCGCAGCCTGTCGGCCGAGGCGGACGAACTCGCCCGTCAGGTCGCGCGCTTCAAGCTGACCGCCGGCGAACCCGTGCTGCGCGCGGTGCCGGTGGTGCATCAGCTGCAGGATCGCGCCGCCGACGCCGGCCGCCGCATCGCCCGGTCGGCGCGCCGCACCGGTACCGGCGGCGGTGGCACCGCGGTTGCGGTGGCAACGGACGATTGGTCGGAATTCTAAGCCATCGCGACCGGCCACCGCCGGTCCGCTCTAGGAAGATAGAAGGGAAGGGGGGCAGCGTGCACTATCATCGTAACGATCAACGCGACCGTACGCGCCGCCGCTCTTCCGTCGGCCTTACCGGCTACGAACCCGTCGTCGCACGCAGCCGAAGCCGCCATCGGCCGATTACACCCAAAATGGGTGGTCAACGTCGCGTTAAGTCGATGCTGCCACCCCCCATCGTCATGGACCGGACGGACCGTTTCCGCTGGTCGTCGATGGAGACGTTACCGATGTTGAGCTGGTTCGAGAAACGCGCGCCGATCCGCGTCAAGTTCCGCGTTCTCGCAGGGATACAGGCGCTGCTCGGCGCCATTCTGGTCGGGATCACGGCGGGCGCGGCGACCGGTATGATCCACACCAGTCCGGCGATCGACGTCGCCGCCGCCACGCTGACCGTCGTGGTGCTGTGCATGACCACGCTGTTCGCCGGCGGCATCATGTGCCGGCCCTATGTCCAGACGGTGCTGCGCATGGAGGCGCTCGCCGCGGGCGACCTCCAGGCGCCGATCGAGCATACCGAGAACAAGGATTGCGTCGGCCGGATGACCAAGGCGATGGCGATCTTCCGCCGCAACATGGAGGAAGCCAATACCGCCGCCGCCCAGCGGGCGATGGCGGGGGCGCTGGCCGAGGGGCTGGGGCATCTGGCGCAGGGCGATCTGAGCTTCCGAATCACCAGCGACTTCCCGGCCGAGTTCGAGGCGCTGCGCAGCGACTTCAACGTCGCGATGGAGGCGATGATGGCGGCGGTCGCCGCGGTCAATCACGCCGCCGCGAGCATCGATGGCGGCTCCGCCGACATCCTTCAGGCGTCGGACGATTTGTCGCAGCGCACCGAACAGCAGGCGGCGAGCCTCGAGCAGACCGCGGCGGCCATGCAGCAGATCACCGTCACCGTCCGCGACACCGCGGCGCGCGCCGAACGCGCCAATGGCGTCGTCGGCTCGGCGCGCGGCGAGGCCGAGGAATCGGGCCAGGTCGTCGCCCGTGCGGTCGACGCGATGGGCGGGATCGAACGCGCCTCCAACGAGATTTCGGAGATCATCTCGGTGATCGACGGCATCGCCTTCCAGACCAACCTGCTCGCGCTCAACGCCGGGGTCGAGGCGGCGCGGGCCGGCGATGCCGGTCGCGGCTTCGCGGTGGTCGCTTCCGAGGTGCGTGCGCTCGCCCAGCGTTCGGCGGAAGCGGCCAAGGACGTCAAGACGCGGATCACCGCCTCGTCGGTGCAGGTCGATGCCGGCGTCGCCTTGGTCAGCGCGACCGGTGAGGCGTTGCAGCGGCTGATCGGCCGGTTCGGCGAGATCAGCGGGCTGGTCGCGCAGATCGCCACCGCCGCCGAGCAGCAGGCGACCGCCTTGCAGCAGGTCAACGTCGCGGTCGGCGAGATGGACGGCGTCACGCAGCAGAATGCGGCGATGGTCGAGCAGGCGACCGCCGCCGCGCGCAACCTGTCCGCCGACGCCAGTGAACTGGTCGCGCAGATGGTGCGGTTCCGCACCGGGCGCCCGGCCCAGCCGGCGCTGAAGGCCGTGCCGACCGACAATCGCGTCCACCGTCTGCAGCGCCGCGCCGCCGACGAAGGCCGTCGCCTCGCCGGCCAGTCGCGCCGGGGGACCGCCGTCGCGGTCGCCGGTGACGACTGGTCCGAATTCTAACCCGTTTCGAACGTATCGAAAGTCGAACCCGCATGTCCTCGTCCGCCACTTCCCTGCTTCCCGAGACGCTCGATACGTCGGCGGCCGGCCCGCTGCGCATCGCGCTGCTCGACCGCATCGACCGCGGTGAGCCGGTCCGTCTCGACGGCAGCGAGGTGACGCGCGCGGGCCTCGCCTGCCTTCAGGTGCTCGCCAGCGCCCGCGCCACCGCGGCGGAACAGGACGTGGACTTCCGGCTCGACCAGCCCAGCGAGGCGCTGGCGCGGATGATCGCGCTCGCCGGGCTCGACGCGGCGCTCGGCCTGCCGGGCGACGACGATCGCGATCTGGCCGCCTGAAAGGATTGATGATGAACCTCGACGAGATCCAGCAGATCTTCTTTCAGGAATGCGACGAAGGCCTCGCCACGATGGAGGCGAGCTTCGGCAGCGTCCGCCAGGGCGATTACGATCCCGAGACGATCAACACGATCTTCCGCGCGGTCCATTCGATCAAGGGCGGCGCCGGCGCCTTCGGTCACGAGCGGTTGCAGGCCTATGCGCACGAATATGAAACGCTGCTCGACCTGGTGCGCAACGGCACGCTGACGCTGACCTCCGACCTGCTCGGCACGATCGTCGGTGCGTTCGACATGCTGAGCGACCACGTCACCGCGGCGCGCGACGGCGGCGAACCGCCCGCCGACGGCGCGATGCTCGCGCGGCTGGTCGCCGCCGCCTCGCCGGACGCCGCGCCTGCGGCCGCCGCCCCGGCGGCACCGGCCGCTGCCGAGGAGGTCGCCGACGAGACGGGCTTCGCGCCGGTGGCGTTCGCCGGCGACGATTTCGACGATCTGTTCGCGCTGTGCGAGGCGCCCGCGCCGGCCGGTGCGGCGGGTGACTGGCAGGTGACTTTCGTCCCCGGTGCCGATGCGCTGGAGAATGGCGGCGATCCGCTGTTGCTGCTGCGCGAATTGACGATGCTGGACGGCAAGGTGCTCGCCGCCGACCTGTCGGCGCTGCCGCCGCTCACCCAATTGCACCCCGAGCGCTGTTATCTCGGCTGGACCGCGATCGTGCCGGCGGCGGTCGCCGAGGACGACATCCGGGCGATCTTCGAATTCATGGGCGAGTGCGAATTGCGCATAGAGCGGATCGGTGGCGCGGTTACTGCGGACAATGACGACGATCTGCCGTTCGACCTGCCGCTCCCGATGCTGGACGCTGACTTAGATGCGCCCGCACCGGTGCCGGCGCCCGCACCGGTGGCCGCGGCACCCGAAC
>NZ_SCMZ01000030.1:0-51044 GCF_005503285.1 Sphingomonas sp. 2SG | reverse complement strand
CCCCAGGAGCGTCCGTATGATCCCCGCCCTCCTCCTGCTCGCGCAGGCCGCCGACCCGATCGCCGCGACGGTCGCCACCATGTCCCCCGAGCGCAAGGCGGCGCAGCTCCAGAGCACCGCCCCCGCCGATCCCGCCGCCGGCCTGCCCGCCTACGACTGGTGGAGCGAGGGGCTGCACGGCCTCGCCCGCGACGGCTATGCCACCGTCTTCCCGCAGGCGATCGGCCTCGCCGCGACCTGGGACGTCGACGTGATGAACCGCGTCGGCACGATCGTCAGCACCGAGGCGCGCGCCAAGTTCAACGCCAGACCCGTCGCTGCCGATCGCCGCATCTACGAAGGGCTGACGATCTGGTCGCCCAACATCAACATCTTCCGCGATCCGCGCTGGGGCCGCGGGCAGGAGACCTATGGCGAGGACCCGTATCTCACCGGCTCGCTCGGCGTCGCCTTCATCCACGGCCTGCAGGGCCCCGATCCCAGCCACCCCCGCGTCGTCGCCACGCCCAAGCATTTCGCCGTCCACAGCGGTCCCGAAGCCGGCCGCGACAGCTTCGACGTCGATCCCAGCCCGCAGGATCTCGAGGCGACCTATCTCCCCGCCTTCCGCCGCGCGATCATCGAGGGCAAGGCGACCTCGCTGATGTGCGCCTACAACAGCATCCACGGCGTGCCGGCCTGTGCCGCCTCGTGGCTGATGAACGACCGGCTGCGCCACGATTGGGGCTTCACCGGCTTCACCGTCTCCGACTGCGACGCGGTCGGCAACATCAGCGTCTATCACCATTACCGCAAGGACAGCGCCGGCGCGGCGGCGGCGGCGATCCGCGGCGGCACCGACGTCAATTGCGGCAGCGCCTATGGCGCGCTGCCGCAGGCGCTCGCCGCGGGGCTGGTCAGCCAGGCGGAGGTCGATACCGCACTGACCCGCGCGCTGCGCGCCCGCCGCGCGCTCGGCATCGCCTTCGGCGGCACCAGCCCGTACAGCACGATCCCCGCCAGCGAGGTCGCCACCCCCGCGCACCGCGCCGCCGCGCTCGACGCGGCGCGCAAGTCGATCGTGCTGCTCCAGAACAACGCCGACCGCCTGCCGCTCAAGGCGGGGGCGAAGATCGCGGTGATCGGCGCCAATGCCGACGACCTCGGCGTGTTGCAGGGCAATTACCACGGCACCGCGGTCGCCCCGGTCACCCCGCTCGACGGCCTGCGCACCCGATTCGGCGCCGCCAACGTCAGCTATGCGCAGGGCTCGCTGCTCGCCGAGACCGCGGCGATCGTCGTTCCCGAAACCGCCCTGCGCGCCGACGGCAAGCCCGGCCTGCGCGCCACCTATACGGGCGGCAGCGGCGCGCCGACCGTCCGCCAGGACCGCCGCATCGATCTCGACGTCAATCGTGCGCCGCCCGCGCCCGGCCTGCCCGCGACCGGCTATACCGCGCGCTGGACCGGCGAGTTCGTCCCCCCCGCCCCCGGCCGCTACCATCTGATCCTCGATCAGACGCAATGCTGGAAGGATTGCACGGTCCACGATCGCGCCAGGCTGACGCTCGGTGGCAAGACGCTCCACGACGGCGACCTGCCCAAGGGCCGCGTCGATCTCGTCATCGACAGCGACGGCACGCCGCAGCCGATCGACATCCTCCTCGATCACCGGTCGGAGGACGACAGCTTTCGCCTGCTGTGGCTGCCCCCCGCCGAACCGTTGCTGGCGCAGGCGGTCGCCGCGGCGAACCAGGCGGATGTCGCCGTCGTCGTCGCCGGCCTGTCGCCCGATCTGGAGGGCGAGGCGCTGTCCGTCTCCGTCCCCGGCTTCGTCGGCGGCGACCGCACCGACATCGCGCTGCCCGCACCGCAGCTTCGCCTGCTCGCCGCGCTCAAGGCGACCGGCAAGCCGATCGTCCTCGTCCTGACCAGCGGCAGCGCGGTGTCGGTCGATCCCGCCGCCGCCGATGCGATCCTCGCCAATTGGTATGCGGGCGAGGCGGGCGGCACCGCGCTCGCCGACGTGCTGTCCGGCACCGTCAATCCCGCCGGCCGCCTGCCGGTGACGCTCTACCATGCAACCACCGATCTGCCCGCCTTCACCGATTACGGCATGAAGGAGCGCACCTATCGCTATTTCACCGGCAAGCCGCTGTGGGGCTTCGGCCATGGCATGAGCTACACCAGCTTCCGCTACGCCGCGCCGCGCGGCCCCGCCTCGGTGGCGGCGGGCGGCGACCTGCGCGTCGAGGCGAGCGTCACCAACACCGGCGCACGCGACGGCGAGGAGGTCGTCCAGGCCTATCTCGTCCCCCCGGCGGCCAAAGCGGTGGGCGGCAACGTGCCGGTCCTCCAGCGTCAGCTCGTCGGCTTCCGGCGTATCGCCGTCGCCCGCGGCAAGAGCGCCAAGGTCGCCTTCACGCTGGATCCGCGCGCGATGAGCATCGTCGATCCCGACGGTCGCCGCCACGTCGTCCCCGGCGCCTACCGCCTCTACGTCGGCGGCGGCCAGCCGGGCGACGGCGCCGGCCAGTGGTTCGCCTTCACCGTCACCGGTGCCGACACGGAGCTGCCCAAGTGATGCGCCGCCTCTCCACACCCACTCCGTCACCCCGGACTTGTTCCGGGGTCCACCCGTCCGCAGGCGTCTGGCCTGAAACTCATGCCGCGCTCCCCGCCGCAGAGTGGACCCCGGAACGAGTCCGGGGTGACGGAGGTGACTTGGCTGAGGTGTCGCGAAATCTGAACCGCCGCCACTTCCTCGCCGCGACCGCCGCGTCGGCGGCGACGCTCGCCACCCCCGCCTTCGCCGCGCCGCAACTGCCCTCGAAGCGCCCCGCTCTGGCCGACCGCCGTTTCACCAGCCCGGCGGTCGAGCGCGAGCTCGCCCGCGTCTCGGCGCAGATCGGTGACGCCAAGCTGCGCTGGATGTTCGGCAATTGCTATCCGAACACGCTCGACACCACCGTCCGCATGGGCGGCACCGCGGCGGCGCCCGACGCCTTCGTCATCACCGGCGACATACCCTGCCTGTGGCTGCGCGATTCCTCGGCGCAGGTGAAACCCTATCTCCACCTCGCCAGACAGGCGCCCGAACTGCGCCGGCTGATCCGCGGCCTGATCGCGCGCCAATCGCGCTGCATCCTGCTCGATCCTTATGCCAATGCCTTCATGGAGGACCCGACCGCCAAATCGAACCTCGAATGGTCGCAGAAGGACGAGACCGAGATGAAGCCCGGCGTCGCCGAGCGGAAATGGGAGATCGACTCGCTCTGCTATCCGATGCGCCTCGCGCACGGCTATTGGCGCGCGACCGGCGACGCGGCCCCGTTCGACGCGACCTGGGCGGCGGCGGCCCGCGCCAGCATCCGCACCTTCCGCGAACAGCAGCGCAAGGACGGCCCCGGCCCCTACAGCTTCCGCCGCTCCGCGCCGCAGCCGACCGAGACGTTGCTCTGGGGCCACGGCAACCCGACGCGGCCGGTCGGCCTGATCCATTCGGGCTTCCGCCCCTCCGACGACGCCTGCCTCTACCCCTTCCTCATCCCCAGCAACCTGTTCGCCGTGACGGCGCTGCGCGAACTCGCCACCGTCGCCAAAGAAGCAAGCAATGACAATGACTTAGCACAATCCGCCATGGCTTTGGCGGCGGAGGTCGCGGCGGCGCTCAAGGCGCACGGCACGATGCGTCTGCGTGACGATAGTGAAGTTTGGGCCTATGAGGTCGACGGCTACGGCAACGCCGTCTTCATGGACGACGCCAACGTCCCCAGCCTCTCCGGCCTCGCCTATCTCGGCTGTGTCGACGCCGCCGACCCGCTGTGGCAGCGCACCCAGGCAGCCTGCTGGAGCGACGCCAACCCCTGGTTCTTCCGCGGCAAGGCCGGCGAGGGCATCGGCGGCCCGCACGTCGGCGCCGGCCAGATCTGGCCGATGTCGCTGACGATCCGCGCCCTCTCCGCGACCGACGACACCGCGATCCGCGGCGCCCTGCGCACCCTGCGCGACACTGACGGCGGCACCGGCTTCATCCACGAAAGCTTCGACCGGGACGATCCCGCCAAATTCACCCGCAGCTGGTTCGCCTGGGCGAACGGCCTGTTCGGCGAGCTGATCCTCCACCTCGCCGCCACCCGACCCGCATTGCTGAAGGCGCCCCTATGACCGAAGGCACGATCTCCCGCCGCACCCTCCTCGCCGGCACCGCCGCCGCCGGCCTGCCGCTGCCCGCGCTCGCCGCTGCGCCGACGCCCGCCGCCGCCAACCTCTTCATCGGCACCGGCGGCCACGGCCACACCTATCCGGGCGCGGCCCTGCCCTTCGGCATGGTCCAGCTCAGCCCCGACACCGACGTCGAGCGCTGGGACGCCTGCTCGGGCTATCACCGCACCGACACGTCGATCATGGGCTTCAGCCACACGCATCTGTCGGGCACCGGCATCGGCGACATGCTCGACGTACTGGTCGTGCCGACCCGCGGCCCGGTGCAGCTCGTCCCCGGCCCGCTCGACAACCCCGACGCCGGCTACCGCCAGCGCTTCACCGCCGAACATGCCGAGCCCGGCTATTATCGTGTCGCGCTGGAAAGCGGCGTCCGCGCCGAGCTGACCGTCACCGAACGCACCGGCTACCACCGCTACACCTTCCCCGCCGGCCCCGCCCACATCCTCGTCGACCTGTCGCACCTCGTGCTCGACAAGAGCGACCAGCCGCCGCTCGTCACCGACGCCAACCTGACGCTCGATCCCGATGGCACGCTCACCGGCAGCCGCACCGTCCACCGCTGGGCGAAGGGCCGCCACATCCATTTCGCGCTCCAGACCTCGCGCGCGCCGAACCGCGTCACCCTCTACGGCGACGGCGATGCGCAGCAGCCAGCGGGTGCCCGCGCGGTCAAGGGCATGCGTCTGAAGGCCGTGCTCCATTATGACGACGCCGGCGCCGCGCCGATCCTGATCCGCTGCGGCATCTCCGGCGTCGATGTCGCGGGTGCCCGTGCCAACCTCGCCGCCGAGGGCAGAAGCTGGGACTTCGACGCCGTCCGCCGCGCCGCGCAAACCGCCTGGACACGCGAGTTCGACGCGATGCGCGTCGAGGGCGGCACCGCCGACCAGCGCACCATCTTCGCCTCCGCGCTCTACCACACGCTGATCGCGCCGACGCTCTTCTCCGACGTCGACGGCCGCTACATCGGCCTCGACCGCAAGCCGCACGCGCTCGCCAGGGGCGAGGCCGCGTACAGCAGCTATTCGCTGTGGGACACCTATCGCGCGCTCCACCCGCTGCTCACCATCGTCGCCCCCGACAAGGCGCAGAGCCTCGTCGCCGACCTGATCCGCCAGACGCAGCAGAGCCCCTATGGCCCACCGGTCTGGCCGCTACAGGGCGTCGAGACCGGCACGATGATCGGCTGGCACGCCGTCTCGGTCATCGCCGAAGCGCAGGCGAAGGGCATCGAGGCGGATTACGCCGCTGCCTGGCCGGCGATCGCCAAGCGCAGCTTCGACTTCACCGCGCCCGATCGCGACAACAGCAAGGGTCGCGACGTCTACGACGCCAAGGGCTATGTCCCCGCCGACGTCTGGTTCGAGAGCGTCAGCCGGACGCAGGAATATGCCTATGACGACTGGGCCTCGGCGCATCTTGCCCGCGCCGCCGGCCGGACGGCGGAGGCGGACCGGCTGCTCAAGCGCTCGGGCAACTGGCGCAACGTCATCGACGGCAAGGCCGGCTTTGCCAAGCCGCGCTTCGCCGACGGCCGCTGGTGGTCACCCTACGACCCCATCCAGCTCGGCCATATGCCCAAGCCGTGGTGGCGCGACTATACCGAGGCGAACGGCTGGCAGGCGACCTTCCTCAACCAGCACGATGTCTATGGCCTGATCGCGCATATGGGCGGCGATGCCGCATTCGAGGCCCGGCTCGACGCGCTGTTCACCGCGCCCTCGACGCTGCCGGCCAACGCCCCGCCCGACATCAGCGGCCTCGTCGGCCAGTATGCGCACGGCAACGAGCCCAACCACCACGTCGCCTATCTCTACGCCTACACCGGCGCGGCGTGGAAGACGCAGGCGATGGTCCGCCGGCTGTGCGTCGAGATGTACAAGAACGACCCCGACGGCATCATCGGCAACGACGATTGCGGCCAGATGAGCGCCTGGTTCGTGCTGTCGTCGCTCGGTTTCTACCCGGTCGATCCGGTCGAGGCGGTGTACGTCTTCGGCTCGCCGCTGTTCGAGCGCGCCGAGATCCGCCTGCCCGGCGGCAAGCGGCTGACGATCGAGGCGCCCGGCAACCGCGCCGACACGCCCTATGTCCGCGCGGTCAGCCGCAACGGCAAGTCTTGGACGAAGAACTGGATCAGCCACGCCGAGCTGATGCAGGGCGGCCGCCTCACCTTCACGATGAGCGCCACGCCGGTGAAGAGCTTCGGACAGGCCAAGGCGGATCGCCCGCCGTCGAACGGCCGCGGCGCGGCGTGATGGTCCCTGTGTTGCTGCCAAGGCGAAACCTCTGCGCAGGTGACGCCCTCTCCCGTGTTCCCGCGAACGCAGGAACCCAGAGCCGGGCAGAGCGACGAGCGTTGCGCGCCTGACCCCGGGGCTCCTGTCTGCGCAGGAGCACACGATTTCATCGCCATCTATACGGAGCCACCCCGTGACCGACCTCAGCCGCCGCACCCTCATCGCCTCCGGCCTCGCCGCGACGGCGACCGCCACCCCCGCCTTCGCCGCCACGACCACTTCGGCGAATGCCCCCGTCCCCTATGGTGCCACCCCGTCGCCGCGCCAGCTCGCCTGGCACCGGCGCGAGCGCTACGCCTTCGTGCATTTCTCGATCAACACCTTCACCAATCGCGAATGGGGCTATGGCGACGAGAGCCCGGCGCTGTTCAACCCGACCGACTTCGCGCCGGACCAGATCGTCGCGGCGGCCAAGGCGGGCGGCATGCGCGGCATCATCCTCACCGCCAAGCATCACGACGGCTTCTGCCTGTGGCCGACGCAGCTCACCGACCATTGCATCCGCAACAGTCCGTACAAGAACGGCAAGGGCGACATCGTCCGCGAGATGGAACAGGCGACGCGCCGCGCCGGCCTCGCCTTCGGCCTCTATCTCTCGCCGTGGGACCGCAACCACCCCGAATACGGCCGCCCGGCCTATGTCGATTATTACCGCAAGCAGGTGGTGGAGCTCTGCACCCGCTATGGCGAATTGTTCGAATTCTGGTTCGACGGCGCCAATGGCGGCGACGGCTATTACGGCGGCGCCAGGGAAACCCGCAAGATCGATGCGCCGAAATACTATAATTGGCCGTCGATCATCGCGCTCGTCCACCAGCATCAGCCGATGGCCTGCACCTTCGATCCGCTCGGCGCCGACATCCGCTGGGTCGGCAACGAGGACGGCGTCGCCGGCGATCCCTGCTGGCCGACGATGCCCGACCACCCCTATGTCCAGTCCGAGGGCAATAGTGGCGTCCGCAACGGGGCGCTGTGGTGGCCGGCGGAGACCGACGTATCGATCCGCCCCGGCTGGTTCTACCACCCCGACGAGGACGCCAAGGTCAAGGACCCGCAGCGGCTGATCCGCCTGCACGACGAATCGATCGGCCGCGGCACCAACCTCAATCTCAACCTGCCGCCCGATCGCCGCGGCCGCATCCCCGATCACGACGTCGCCGTCCTCAAGAGCTTCGGCGCGGCGCTCGAGGCGAGCTTCGCCACCGATCTCGCGCAGGGCGCCATCGCTTCGGCGAGCGCCACCCGCGGTGCGGCGTTCGCACCGGCCAAAGTGCTCGACGGCAACCGCGACACCTATTGGTCGACCCCTGACCGCGTCACCACGCCGACGCTGACGCTCGACCTGCCGCCCAATCGCAGCTTCGACCTGATCCGCATCCGCGAACATCTGCCGCTCGGCGTCCGCGTCACCCGCTTCGCGATCGAGGCGGAGGTCGCCGGTCGCTGGCAGCGCCTCGCCGAGAAGACCGCGATCGGTGCGCAGCGCATCATCCGCCTCGACGCGCCGATCACCGCGCGCCGCATCCGGCTGGTGATCCTCGACGCCCCTGCCTGCCCGGCAATCAGCGAGGTCGCATTGTTCCGCAGCGTCGCACCGGCTCCGGTCGCCGCCCCGCGCAGCAGCGACGCGACGCTGATCTCGCCGCGCGACTGGAAGGTCGTCACCGCAACCGCGCCCGGCGCGGAGGCGCTGCTCGACGGCGACGGCGCGACGATCTGGTCGCAACCCGCGCCGACCACGACGCCGGCCAGCGTGACGCTCGACCTCGGCACCACGCAGACGGTCGCCGGCTTCAGCCTCACGCCCTGGCGCCACCCCGACAAGGTCAGCGCCCCGCCGCGCAACTATCGCGCCGAGACCAGCACCGACGGCAGGACGTGGACCGCGGCGGCGGATGGCGAGTTCCAGAACATCGCCTATGCGCTGGCGACGCAACGCATCCCCTTCACCACGCCGCGCCCGCTACGCTACCTGCGCCTGACCTTCGCCGCGACCGCGGTGCCGGCCGAAAAACTGGCGATCGCGGACATCGGCGCCTTCACGCGCTGATCGTGCGTGGGCGCATGCCCCCACGCCCCATCGTGCTCCTGCGAAAGCAGGAGCCCAGGGTCACGGGCGACGGACCTCTTGGCTCTGGGCTCCTGCGTTCGCAGGAGCACTCGGCCAAACAGCGACCGTCAGATCCCGCCCGCGAAGACCTCGCGCCCGCCGGCCTGCAACTCGCGCGTCAGATCCGCCAGGCATTGCGTCACCAGCGCCTCGTCCGCGCTGCGCACGACGAAGTTCGCCCCCGTCCGCCCGTCGCGGAAGAACGGATAGGAGCCGATCGACACACCCTCATGCCCCTTCTCGGCATCGCGCAGCAGGTCGGCGACCTCGCTTTCCGCCACCCAGCAGCCGATCGTCCCCGACACCACCGGCCGCCCGCCTTCCAGCGTGCCGGTCAGCGCATCGAGCATCCCGGCGGTGATATGCGGCACCCCCGCCATGATGAAGATATTGCCGATATGGATGCCCGGCGCGCCCGAGACGCGATTGGGGATCAGCCCCGCCCCCGCCGGCACCCGCGCCATCCGCGCGCGTATCTCGGTCAGCCCGCCACGCGTCGCGTAATAGTTCTCCAGCACCGCCATCGCTTCGGGATGATGCTCCACCCCGACGCCGAGCGCCTCCGCGATCGCGTCGACGGTGATGTCGTCGTGGGTCGGCCCGATGCCGCCGGTGGTGAACAGGTAATCGTTGCGCGCGCGCAGGGTGTTGACCGCCTCTACGATCGCCGCGGTCCGATCGGGCACCACGCGCACCTCGGCGAGGCGGATGCCCTGCACGTTGAGCCAGCTCGCAAGCTGCGCGATGTTCTTGTCCTGCGTCCGGCCGGAGAGGATCTCATCCCCGATCACGACCAGCGCAGCGGTCCAGATACGTTCCTGCTCCATCGCCCGGTCATAGCCTCGCAAAATCGCCGCGACCACGCTATATCGCCGCGATGACCGAATACGTGACCGTCACCTCCGACGCGCCGGAAGGGCGCACCGGCGCCATCAAGCTCCATGGCCCCGCCGCCTTCGCCGGCATGCACAAGGCAGGCAAACTCGCCGCCGAGACGCTCGACATGCTGACGCCGCATATGGTGCCGGGCGTATCGACCGCCGAACTCGACAAGCTGATCTACGACTTCATCGTCGCGCGCGACGGCGTACCGGCGACGCTCGGCTATCGCGGTTATACGCATTCGACCTGCATCTCGATCAATCATGTCGTCTGCCACGGCATTCCGTCGGAGAAGACGCTGAAGTCGGGCGACATCGTCAATGTCGACGTCACCCCGATCGTCGACGGCTGGCACGGCGATTCGAGCCGCATGTATCTGATCGGCGACGTGCCGCTGAAGGCGAAGCGCCTCGTCGAGGTCACCTATGAATGTCTGATGCTCGGCATCGAACAGGCCAGGCCCGGCAACCATATGGGCGACGTCGCCAACGCCATCCAGCGCCATGCCGAAAAGCATCGCTACGGCGTCGTCCGCGACTTCTGCGGCCACGGCCTCGGCCGGCTGTTCCACGACGCGCCCGAAGTCGTCCACGTCGGCAAGCCCGGCACGGGTCCGGAACTCAAGCCCGGCATGATCTTCACGATCGAACCGATGATCAACATCGGCCGTCCCGACGTGAAGCTGCTCGACGACGGCTGGACCGCGGTGACGCGCGATCGTTCGCTGTCGGCGCAGTTCGAGCATTCGATCGGCATCACCGAGGACGGGTGCGAGATCTTCACCACCTCCCCCGCCGGATACCACCAGCCGCCCTATCAGTGAGCCCCGCGCATCCGCTCGACGCACCGGTCTGGCAGGCGCTGACCACGCGGCAGGCGCCGCTGGCGCTGGGCAATGACGACGCGCGGCGGATCGACCCCGATTACGGCCTGTTCGCGGCGGTGGCGGCGCATGACGTTCGTCATCACACCGCGCTCGCCGATCTCGTCGCGCCGGGCGAGACGATCGGGCTGTTCGAGCCGGCGCCGCCGGCTACCCTGCCCGGCTTTCGCAGCATCACGACGGCGCACTGCGTGCAGATGGTCGCCGCCGATCCTCCGTCCCCCACGACCGACGCGGTCCCGCTCGGCGACACCGATGCGGCGGAGATGGTCGCGCTCGCCGAACTGACGCGCCCCGGTCCCTTCTTCCGCCATACGCATCGCTTCGGCGGCTTCCTCGGCATCCGGATCGACGGCCGGCTCGCCGCGATGGCCGGAACGCGGCTTGGGCTCCCCGGCTATCGCGAAGTCAGCGGCGTCTGCACCCACCCCGATTTCCGCGGCCGCGGCCTCGCCGCCGGCCTGATCGCCGCGGTCGCCGCCGCGATCCACGCGGCCGGCGATAGGCCCTTCCTCACTAGCTACGCCGACAATGCGGGTGCGATCGCGCTCTACCGCCGCCTCGGCTTCGCGCCCCGCCGCGACCTCGTCTTCAGCCTGTTCGAACGACGGTAATCCAATAAAGTCGGACCCTTGCGGCAGGGCCTGCGTTGGCAGCGTCTTACCGGAAAAGGCAGATACATGACCAAACACGCATTGATCGTCGGTGCGAGCGGCATCGTCGGCAGCGCCACCGCCGCGCTGCTCGTCGAACAGGGCTGGACCGTCCACGGTCTCGCCCGCCGCCCCGGCGACCAGCCGGGCGTCCAGCCGGTCGCCGCCGACCTGCTCGACGCCGCCGGCACCGCCGCCGCGCTCGCCGGCATCCGCCCCGACGCGGTGTTCATCACCACTTGGCTACGGCAGGACAGCGAAGCAGAGAATATCCGCGTCAATTCGGCGATGGTCCGCAACCTGCTCGACGGCCTGCGCGCCAACGATGCCGCCGTGGGGCATGTCGCGCTCGTCACCGGCCTGAAACATTATCTCGGGCCGTTCGAGGCCTATGGCAAAGGCACGCTGCCGCAGACGCCGTTCCGCGAGGAACAGGGCCGGCTCGACGTCGAGAATTTCTATTACGCGCAAGAGGATGAGGTGTTCGCCGCAGCGGAGCGCGACGGTTTCACCTGGAGCGTCCACCGCCCGCATACCGTGATCGGCAAGGCGTTAGGCAATGCGATGAATATGGGTACGACGCTTGCCGTCTATGCGACCCTGTGCCGCGAGACCGGCCGGCCGTTCCGCTTTCCCGGCTCGGCGGCGCAATGGGACGGGCTCACCGACATGACCGACGCGGGCCAGCTCGCGCGGCATCTGCTCTGGGCGGCGACCACCCCCGCCGCGGCGAACGAGGCGTTCAACGTCGTCAACGGCGACGTCTTCCGCTGGAGCTGGATGTGGAGCCGCATCGCGGACTGGTTCGGCGTCGAGGCCGCCCCGTTCGACGGCAGCGTCCAGCCGCTGGAAACGCAGATGGCCGGCGACGCCGACCTCTGGCGCCGCATCGCCCAGCGCGAAGGGCTTGCCGAGCCCGATCTCGCCCGCCTCGCCTCGCCCTGGCATACCGACGCCGATCTCGGCCGCCCGATCGAGGTCGTCACCGACATGTCGAAGAGCCGCCGCCTCGGCTTCACCGCCTATCAGCCGACCGACGATGCCTTCTTCGCATTGTTCGAGCGGCTGCGTGCCGATCGCCTGATCCCGGCATGAGCGACGAGCGCCCCGACAAGGGCCGCGCCGTTCCCAGCGGCCGGCTGTCGCGGCTCGGCGCCTTCGGGCGTCTCGCCGCGGGGGTCGGTGGCGGCGTCGTCGCCGAGGGTGCGCGTCGGCTGGCGGCGGGAGAGCGGCCGCGGATGGGCGACCTGCTGCTCACTCCCGCCAATGCGACGCGCGTCGCCGACCAGCTCGCCCATCTGCGCGGCGCGGCGATGAAGCTCGGCCAGATGATCTCGATGGACGCGGGCGACATGCTCCCGCCGGAACTGGCGACGATCCTCGCCCGGCTGCGCAATGACGCGCACCATATGCCGCCCGCGCAGCTCAACACCGTGCTCGCGCAGGAATGGGGCCGCGACTGGCGTGGCCGCTTCGCCCATTTCCAGGCGCATCCGATCGCGGCCGCCTCGATCGGGCAGGTGCATCGTGCGCGCCTGCCCGACGGGCGCGAACTGGCGATCAAGGTGCAATATCCCGGCGTGATGCAGAGCATCGACGCCGACGTCGACAATGTCGCCACCTTGCTGCGCGTCTCCGGCCTTCTCCCCAAGGACCTCGACATCGCGCCGCTGCTCGGCGAGGCGAAGCGCCAGCTCCACGAGGAGGCGGATTATCTGCGCGAAGGCGCGATGATGCGCCGCTATCGCGACTTGCTCGCCGACGATCCCGCCTTCGTCATCCCCGAGTTGCACCCCGAGCTGACCACCCCCAACGTGCTGGCGATGACCTATGTCGCCGGCGTGCCGATCGAGACGCTCGAGGCCGCGGAACAGCCGGTGCGCGACGCCGCGATGCACAGCCTCATCGCCTTGGCGCTGCGCGAGCTGCTCGACTGGGGGCTGATGCAGACCGATCCCAATTTCGCCAATTACCGCTGGCAGCCCGAGACCGGGCGGATCGTCCTGCTCGACTTCGGCGCCGCCCGCGCGGTGCCGCCGGCGACCGCGGACGGCTATCGCCGCCTGCTCGCCGCCGGCCTGTCGGGAAACCGCGATGCGGTACGCGAAGCGGCGGTCGCGGCGGGCTTCCTCGGCGAGGCAGCGGCGGCGCGGCACCGCCCGCTGGTCGATGCGATGATCGACGTGATCCTCGGCGAGCTCAACCGCCCCGGCCCGTTCGACTTCGGCGATCGCGCCTTCGTCGGCGTCGTCCGCGAACAGGGGATGGAGATGGCACAGGACCGCGCTACCTGGCACGTCCCGCCCGCGGACACGCTGTTCGTTCAGCGCAAGGTCAGCGGCACGGCTCTGTTGGCGGCGCGACTGAAGGCGCGCGTCGACATCCGCGCGATGGTGGACGGGCGGGTGTAACACGCAGACGATTGCGTAGCTTCATCGGTTGCCGTCACCCCGGCCTCGAGCCGGAGTCCCGCTACTCCGGACGAAGCGTGATGCCGGACTGAGCCCGGCATCACGGGGAATATAAGCGCCTTCGCAGCCTTCGACATCGGGGGCGACACCGCCGCCCCCTGCCCGTTCATCGAATGTCGAGCATCACCACCGATTTCGCCGGCAGCGTCACCGACAGCGTTCCACCGGACAGCGTCGCCCCGGTGAACGCCACCGGCTTGACCACGTCGGGCGCATCGAAGGTGTTGTGGGCGTCCATCGTCGTGCCCGTCAGGATACGCCCGGTCACGGTCCCCCCGGCGATCCCGGCGAGCTGCACGGTCACGCTCGCCGGCTGGTTGGGATCGACGTTGGTGAGCGCGACGTGCACCACGCCGTCGGAGCCGCGCACCGCGCTCGAACTGACCGCGCGCAACTCGTGCCCGCCGTTCTTATACCAATGCGAGCTGACCTCGGCGGGCAGGACGGTGCCGTCCTGATAGCCCTTGTACAGGTCGAACACCCAATAGGTCGGCGTCTTCACCATGCGGTTGCCGTCGGTCAGCAGCATCGCCTGCAGCACGTTGACCATCTGCGCGATATTGGCGCCGCGGACACGATCGGCATGACGCGCGAAGATATCGAGGTTGAGGCTCGCCACCACCGCGTCGCGCAGGCTGTTCTGTTGGTAGAGGAAGCCCGGATGCGACCCCGGCTCCTGATCGTACCAGGTGCCCCATTCGTCGACGAGCAGCGCCACCCGCTTCTTGGGATCGTATTTGTCCATGATCCGCGAATGGCCCTGGAGCAATTCCTCCATCTTCATCGTCTTGGCGAGCGTCCGCGCCCAGGCTTCCTCGTCGAAGCCGGTCGCCGCGCCCTTCTTCTCCCAGCTGCCGGGGACGGTGTAATAATGGACGCCGATCCCCGAGAAGGCGTTGCCCGCCTTCTGCATCATGACTTCGGTCCAATTGTAATCCTCGGCATTGGCGCCGCTCGCCACCTTCATGATCGGCACGCCGTCGGGCGCCTTGACGAAGGTCGCGTAGCGGCGCGTCTCGTCGGCGGCATATTCGGGCGCCATATTGCCGCCGCAGCCCCACAATTCGTTGCCGATGCCGAACATCGGCACCTTCCACGGTTCCTTGCGGCCGTTGGCGGCGCGCTCCTTGGCGAGCGTCGAGCCGGTCGGCGAGGTCATATATTCCACCCACTCCGCCATCTCGCGCGGCGGCGCCGAGCCGACGTTGCCCGAGACATAGGCCTCGGCACCGAGCAGCTCGGAATAATCCATGAATTCGTGCGTGCCGACCGCATTGTCCTCGGTCACGCCGCCCCAATTGGTGTTGACCTTGACCGGGCGCTTGCCGCGCGGGCCGATGCCTTCGCGCCAATGATATTCGTCGGCGAAACAGCCGCCGGGCCAGCGCACCACCGGCACCTTGATCGCCTTCAGCGCCTCGATCACGTCGCTGCGATAGCCGCGGACGTTGGGGATCTTGCTGTTCGGGCCGACCCAGATGCCGCCATAGATGCCGGTGCCGAGATGTTCGGCGAACTGGCCGAACAGCCGCTTGTCGAATTTCGGACCGGGACGATCGCCACGCACCGACACGATATCGGACGGCGCGGCCGCCGGCGTGGCCTGCTGCGCCGCTGCGCCGCCGGAGACCAGAACCGCCAGCGCGGAACAGAACAACAGCCTCGACATCACCTTCATCACTCTCCCCTGACGCGTCCCAGCGCGTGCCCGCCGATGCTATCCCGCGTTTCGGTATTCGTCAATTTGCCGGACAAATGGGTGGCGTCGCGCGACGAACCGCGGCAGGACGCGGCGAATGTTGCGTCGCACTACCAAGTCCATGCTAGGCCTGCCGGATATGCCGGTCTGCTCCGCCCCTTGCCGAACGCCGCCTGCGGCCATGTCTCGACCGGCGGCGGAGCGGGCGCGCGCATGACCGATCTTCGCGGCCGGCGCATCCTGATCGTCGAGGACGAATATCTCGTCGCGGACGACCTCGCGCGCGACCTGCGCGGCCTCGGCGCGGAGATCGTCGGCCCGATCGGCACGCTCGCCGCCGCGGTGAAACTGCTCGCGACCGCTCCGCCGCTCGACGGTGCGGTGCTCGACATCAATCTGCACGGCGAGATGAGCTACCCCGTCGCGGCGCTGCTGGCAGCCGCCGGGACGAATTTCCTGTTCGTCACCGGCTATGACGCCTGGACGATCGATGACCGGTTTCGCACCGTCCCGCGCCACGAAAAGCCGGTCCATTCCGCCGACGTGGTCGCGGCGCTGTTCGGGGACGAGAGACGGACGTCAGGCGAGGCATAGAGCCGATACCCGCTGGACACTCCGACAAATACAAGGTCAGCGGATGCTGCGAACCGTTCGCGGTCGTTGTCCGTCATCCCATCTGGAGGCAGAGGGCGAGACCTCCGAACAACCTTGCCAGTACTCCCGCGCAGGCGGGAGCCCAGGAGTCACTTACGCTATAAGACGTTGTTTTGCTTGATCCTGGGTTCCCGCTTTCGCGGGAACACTGAGAACACTAAGGATACGCCGTTAGCTTCCCCCGAACCTCACGCCCGCCCGCGCCGCGCTTCCGCCTGCCGGGCCGAGGCGATCGTATCGACCACCAGTTCGTAGAAGGCCGGCGAATAGCCCGATGCCAGGAACGCCTTCACCTCGGCCGACGCGATCGCATAGCCGCGCTTCCAGCTCAGCACCGCGATCCGGCGCAACGCCTCGAGCTTGGGGTCGGCGAGCTGCGGGCTGATCCGCACGCCGAACACGAGGCCGAGCCAACGGGTCAGCCGGCCCGGCTGGCGCAGCGTCGACAGGCCGTCCTGCCGCGCGATCCCGATCACCGAACGCTCAAGCTCCGTCAGCACCGGCCGTTCCTCCTCTGCAGCCTGCGCCAGCGGCGCTGTCTCCGACACCACGACCGGCCGCGCGACGGGCGCGCTCACCCGCGCATAACCGGCGTTGCCCGGTTCGGCAAAAGCAAGAAAAGCCATGGCGTCACTCCCTTCTCGACATCGCACGCCACCCTTCCGCATCCATGGCGATGCAGACCGATACGTGCGAATTGTTGCACCCCTTTTGCCGCCGCACTGCGAAGGGCATCCGGGTGTTTCCGTCCGATGCCCGCGATCCCTCGCCGCCATCTTCTATACTGTTCGGTATAGAAGCGGCTGCGGCGGTCGTCAACGGCTTTTATACCGTTCGGTAGAAAAGCTGCCCGCGGATACCGGTGGAGCGCGGGGCGTTGCCGTTTCGAGAGATCAGGAGGTCCCCATGTCCGACACGTCCCGCGATACCAAGGCCGATCCCGAGCGCGATCCCGCCGGCAATCCGTTCGACCGCGCCGACGGCCATTCCGGGCAGGAGTATAACAAGGACCGCGAGGCGGCGCTTGGCGCGCAACGCCCCGGTGGCACCGTCTCCGCCCGCCCCGGCGACCCGGCACCGCCGCACGATCCGGCGATCCCGCCCGACAACGGCCGCCGCGCCTCGTTCGACCCGCAGACCGGCGAGGTTCACGGCAGCGGCAGCGGCGCCGGCGGTGGCAACCCCGGCGAGGATTTCGACTCCGACGCCGCGACCGGCGACGGCTATCCGGTCACCGGCGGCGAAGGCCGACCGAAAGGCGGCGATGGCGATCTCGGACCCGGCCACGTCAGCGAGTGAAGCGCAATCCTCCCCGTGGCGGAAGGGACTGTTTCTTACGACCCATTAGGCGTCACGATGGCAATTCCCTTTCCCCGTCATGCCGGACTTGATCCGGCATCCCGCTTCTTCTTCGCAACGTCCGAAGAAGAAGCGGGACCCCGGCACAAGGCCGGGGTGACGGCGTGGGTGTAACAGACGCGCATATGCGGCTGCCCCTCGCCGCCGACGAAGAATAGACGATCACTTCAGCGGGACGATCACCTCGTCGGGATGCGCGACGTTCAGTTCCTTGCGTACCATCTCGTCGACCATATCCGGATTGGCGTGATCCGGATCGAGCAGCGCCACGCGATTCTTGAGCACCGCGCGCTTCTGGTCGAGTGCGGCGAACTGTTTCTCCCGCCGCACCAGCTGCTTCTTGTAATCGCCGTAAGCGAGGATGCCGTTGGGCCCGAGCACCGCATAGGCGCCGAAGAACGCCATGATCGTCAGCCCCAGCGCCGGCAGCGCGGCCCGGCGCATCGTCCGGGCGAAAGCCGATGGTCTTTGTCCGCGTGCCGCCATGCCCTGCATCCTCGCTTGCCGTTCGTGCCGGATCAAGCCTTCAGAACGTCGCGGCCGGCATAACGTGCCGAATCGCCCAGCTCTTCCTCGATACGGATCAGCTGGTTGTACTTGGCGAGCCGGTCCGAGCGCGCCAGCGAGCCCGTCTTGATCTGCCCGCAATTGGTCGCGACCGCGAGGTCGGCGATCGTCGCATCCTCGGTCTCGCCCGAACGGTGGCTCATCACCGCGGTGTAGCGCGCGCGCTGCGCCATCGTCACCGCTTCCAGCGTCTCGGTCAGCGTGCCGATCTGGTTGACCTTGACCAGCAGCGAATTGGCATAGCCGCCCTCGATGCCGCGCTTCAGGCGCTTCGGATTGGTGACGAACAGATCGTCGCCGACGAGCTGCACCTTGTCGCCGATCAGGTCGGTGAGCGCCTTCCAGCCCTCCCAATCGTCCTCGCTCATGCCGTCCTCGATCGAGAAGATCGGATAGCGGCGGGTGAGGTCGGCGAGATATTCGGCCATCGCGCCGCTCTCGAGCACCTTGCCCTCGCCCGAGATATCGTAGCGGCCATCCTTGTAGAATTCGGTCGCGGCGCAATCGAGCGCCAGCATCACGTCGTCGCCCGGCGTATAGCCCGCCTTCTCGATGCTCTGCATGATGAAGCCGAGCGCTTCCTCGGTGCTGGCGATGTTCGGCGCGAAGCCGCCCTCGTCGCCGACGCCGGTCGCCAGACCCTTGTCGTGCAGCGCCTTCTTCAGCGTGTGGAAGATCTCCGAGCCGCAGCGCACCGCCTCGACGATGTTCGCCGCGCCGACCGGCACGATCATGAATTCCTGGAAGTCGATCGGATTGTCGGCATGTTCGCCGCCGTTGATGATGTTCATCATCGGCACCGGCAGCACGTGCGCCGAGACGCCGCCGACGTATTTGTAGAGTGGCATGCCGCGCGCCTCTGCTGCGGCCTTGGCGGCGGCGAGACTGATGCCGAGGATCGCATTCGCGCCCAGCCGGCCCTTGTTCTCGGTGCCGTCGAGCTCGATCATCGCCGCGTCGAGATCCGCCTGATCCTCCGCGTCGAGGCCCAGCAGCGCCTCGACCAGCTCGCCGTTGACCGCATCGATCGCCTCGTCGACGCCCTTGCCGCCCCAGCGGCTCTTGTCGCCGTCGCGCTTCTCGACCGCTTCGTGCGCGCCGGTCGAGGCCCCCGACGGCACCGCCGCGCGGCCGAAGCTGCCGTCCTCCAGCAGCACGTCGACTTCCACCGTCGGGTTGCCCCGGCTGTCGAGGATCTGGCGGCCATGGATGTCGATGATTGCGGTCACGTAACGATGCTCCTACCTCTGGGGCGTGATGCGCGCGCTCTACCGCGCCGGCCGGGTCGCGGCAATCTCCGCGACGACGAGGGAACCGGGCCGGTCGGGCCGGGGTTGAGCGTGTCGAACATAGGAAGGGTGAGCCATGGCCGATACCGATTTCACGACCGTCACCGACGGCGACAGCACCGCTGCCGGCACCACCGACGCCGCCGCGAGCAAGACCGACCAGGCCAAGCAGACGGTGAAGGACTATTCGTCCAAATACGGCGCGCAGGCGACCGACCGCATCCGCACCCTCGCTGACACCGGCAAGGAGCGTGCCGTGGGCGGTCTCGACCAGCTCTCGCAGCTGATCAACGACGCCGCGCAGCAGGTCGATGAGAAGCTCGGCGCGCAATATGGCGATTACGCCCGCACCGCCGCCGGCACGGTGTCCAACTTCGCCGAGCAGCTCAAGGGCAAGGACACCGAGGAGCTGATCGAAGAAGCGCGCGAGTTCGTCCGCAAGAGCCCCGGCGTCGCGGTCGGCGTGGCCGCCGCGCTGGGCTTCGCGGTCGCCCGCCTCGTCCAGTCGGGTATCGACGGCAACAAGGCCTGATCGACCCCATGGCGACGATCCAGCCGATGACCGAAGACGACAGCATCGCCACGCTCGTCACGCAACTCGTCGATGACGCGCGCGGCCTCGCCAGTGCCGAGGTGGCATTGGTCAAGGCACGCGTCGGCGAGCGCACCAGCGCCTATAAGAACGCGGCGATCTTCTTCGTCGCCGCGGCGGTGCTCGCGCTCGCCGGGCTGGTGGCGTTGCTCGTCGGGCTGATCCTCAGCCTCGCGACGCTGATCGGCCCCGGTCTCGCCACCGCCGCGGTGGTGATCGGCGTGTTCGCGATCGCGGCGGTGCTGGCGATCGTCGGCAAGGGCCGGCTCGCGCCGGGGACGCCGCGATGAGCGCGCCGCTCCCGACGTTGCGCCTCGCCGAGGCGGAAGCCGAAGCGCTCGCCGCGCGCGAGCGCCTCAACGCGACGCTCGGCAAGCTTCAGGTGCGGCTCAACCCGCGTACTTTGGCCTTGCAGGCGGCGCGCGAGCTCACCGACAAGGGCGGCGCAGCGGCGCAGGCGAGCCTTAACACCGCGGTGCGCAACCCCGGTGCGGTCGCCGGTGCCACCGCGGTCGCCGGCCTGTTCCTCGCCCGCCATCGCATCGTCGCGCTGTTCCGGCGCAAACCCAAGCACAAGCCTGGCCATCGCGACCACGAACCCGGTCTCGGCCCGCAGGACTGACCCCGTACATCTGACCATAGCGCCCCCGCACGAAGGATAGACGCATGACCGACAATCACGACATCCACGCCCGTATCGACGACGCCAAGCATGTCGCGACCGACGCCGCCCGCCGCACCGCCGACGCGGTCGAGCACAATCCGCTCGCCATCGTCGCGGGCGGACTTGCGATCGGCGCGCTCGCCGGCGCGCTGATCCCGCGGTCCGAGAAGGAGAAGGAGCTGCTCGCGCCGCTCGGCCGCACGCTCGGCGAACGCGCCCGCGGCGCGATCCAGGCCGCCCGCGACGCCGGTGCCGGCGAGCTGCAGAATGCCGGCCTATCGAAGGACGCGGCCAAGGATCAGGTCAAGTCGCTGTTCCAGGGCATCGCCAAGGCGGCGACCACCGCTGGCTCGGCCGCGGTCAAGACCGCCGCCAACAAGGGCTGACGCCGCATGCCGCTGCCGGAGGTTCCGGCGGCGGCGGATGGCGTCGGGGGTTCAATATCGCAGCGCAACACGCTAGGGCGCTGGGCTTGACCCTCACACCCGGGATACGCGCATGAGCAAGCTCCACCTCGTCTTCGGCGGCCGCGTCAAGGACCCCCGCACCCTCGAATTCGCCGATCCGTCGAAGCTCGAGGTCGTCGGCATCTTCGCCGACTATGCCAGCGCCGAAAAGGCCTGGCGCGCCAACGCGCAACGCACCGTCGACGACGCCGAGATGAAGTTCGTCGTGGTCCACCTCCACCGCCTGCTCGAGCCGGAACTGCTGACCCCGCCGGCGGCGTGAGGCACGGGACGGCGGCGTAGACCGCCGCTCCAGCCCCCACCATCGTCATCCCCGCGCAGGCGGGGATCCAGACGCGCGGACCTTGCGACCCCATCGCTACGTCAGCGTTTATTGATCCCCGCCTGCGCGGGGATGACGTCATTTGGGAGGAGAGGGTCTTTTACTCGTCATCCCGGCGCAAGCCGGGACCCATGGCCACGATGCTATCTGCGTGGGCGCGCCTCACGCCCGTTCCGCCCCCATGGGTCCGGCTTTCGCCGGGATGACGAAGAGGGCTTTGGCGACCGAACAAAAATCCTCCCCCGCCAGGGGGAGGTGGCAGGCCGCAGGCCTGACGGAGGGGGAGGATACGGCGCCAGCGGTCGTATACGACAACGCCCCCACCGCCCGGCTCAGATAATCGCAAACCGGATCAGATAAACTCGACCTTCGACACGACATAATAGCGATCGCCAGCCGGCACCGACACCTCGACCTCGTCATCCACCCGGCGCCCGATCAGCGCACGGCCGAGCGGCGAATTGTACGAAATCCGGCCGGTCTTGGCATTCGCCTCGGTCTGGCCGACGATCTGATACTTCACCGGCTTGTCGTCGTCGTCGAGCAGCGTCACCGTCGCGCCGAACACCACCTTGTCGCCCGACAGTTCCAGCGGATCGATGATCTGCGCGCGGGACAATTTGTCCTCGATATCGCTGATCGTCGCCTCGTTCTGGCCCTGCTGTTCCTTCGCCGCATGATATTCGGCGTTTTCGGACAGATCGCCGTGCGCACGCGCTTCCTCGATCGCATCCACGATCTGGGGACGCTCGGCTTTCAGACGCTTCAGGTCCGCGACGAGCGTGTCATAGCCCTCCTGGAGCATCGGCATCTTTTCGACGGTCGCCATATCTACGTCCCCAATTCACTCATTCCCCGCGGCGGACCTTGTCGGCCCGCCCCGCACATCACGTCATTATGTCGGGATCAGTTGTGCGACTGCGAATAGTAGGATTGCAACGGCCGTACTTCAAGGGAGGTGACCCCGATTGCCGCCGCCGCCTGCACGCTGGCCGGCGCGGTGGTAAAATACGGAATCTTCTGCGCCAGCGCCGCCTGACGGATCGGCTTCGAATCCTTCAGGCTTTGCCACCCCTCGGTGGTGTTGAAGATCAGCGTCACCTCGCCGTCCATGATCCGGTCGAGGATATGCGGCCGCCCCTGCGCAACCTTGTTCACCTTCTCCACCGTCAGCCCAACGGTTTCGAGGTAATCGGCGGTGCCGCCGGTCGCGAGCACCTTGAAGCCATGCGCGAGCAACGACTTCACCGCCGGCACGATATGCGGCTTGTCGCCGCTCTTGACGCTGACGAACGCGGTGCCGCCGGTCGGCAGCACCGTGCCCGCGCCGAGCTGCGACTTGGCGAAGGCGGTGGTGAAATCGGGGTCGATCCCCATCACCTCGCCGGTGCTCTTCATCTCGGGCGACAGCACCGGGTCAATGCCGGGGAAGCGGTTGAACGGGAACACCGCTTCCTTGACCGCATAATAATCGATGTGGCGGTCGATCGGCGGCAAGTCCCTGAGCATCTCGCCCGCCATCACCCGGCTGGCGATCTTGGCGATCGGCACGCCGATCGCCTTGGCGACGAACGGCACGGTGCGCGACGCGCGCGGGTTGACCTCGATCAGATAGACCTCGCCGTCCTTCACCGCGAACTGGATGTTCATCAGCCCCTTGACCGACAGCGCATGCGCCAGCGCCACCGTCTGCCGCTCGATCTCGGCGATCGTCTCGGGGGTCAGCGAATAAGGAGGGATCGAACAGGCGCTGTCGCCCGAATGGACGCCCGCCTCCTCGATATGCTGCAACAGGCCGGCGACGACGACATCCTCGCCGTCGCAGATCGCGTCGACGTCGACCTCGATCGCGTCGCGCAGATACTGGTCGATCAGCACCGGGCTCTCGCCCGACACCTGCACCGCGGTCTGGATGTAATCGTCGAGCTGCTGGAGCGAATCGACGATCTCCATCGCGCGCCCGCCGAGCACGTAGCTCGGCCGCATCAGCACCGGGTAACCGATCCGCTCCGCCGCCGCGACCGCCTCGTCGCGGCTGCGCGCGAGGCCATTCGCCGGCTGCTTGAGGCGCAGCTTGTTGACCAGCGCCGCGAACCGCTCGCGGTCCTCGGCGAGGTCGATCGCATCCGGGCTGGTGCCGAGGATCGGGATCCCCGCCTTCTCCAGCGCGCGCGCGAGGTTGAGCGGCGTCTGCCCGCCGAACTGGACGATCACGCCGACCAATTCGCCGCGGCTCTGCTCGACGTGCAGGATCTCCAGCACGTCCTCGGCGGTCAGCGGTTCGAAATACAAGCGGTCGGACGTGTCGTAATCGGTGCTCACCGTCTCCGGATTGCAGTTGATCATGATCGTCTCATAGCCCGCATCGGCGAGCGCGAAGCAGGCGTGGCAGCAGCAATAGTCGAACTCGATGCCCTGCCCGATCCGGTTCGGCCCGCCGCCGAGAATCACCACCTTGCGGCGATCCGACGGCATGCTCTCGTCCTCGGGCTCGCCGAAGCTCGGCGCTTCATAGGTCGAATACATATAGGGCGTCTTGGCGTCGAACTCCGCCGCGCAAGTGTCGATCCGCTTGAACACCGGACGCACGCCGAGCCGGTGGCGCAGGCTGCGCACCTCGTCCTCGGTGACGCCGCCGGTCATCGCCACCACCGCATCGTGGATCAGCCCCGAGCCGCGCGCGATGCCGCGCGCATTGCCACGCAGATTGGCCGATTGCAGCGCCAGATAGGCGAGCCGTTTGTCGCTGAACCCCATCGCCTTGAGCCGGCGCATGCCGGCGGCCTCGATCGGCAGGCCGTTGGTGCTGACCTCCTCCTCGGCGGCGACGATCTCGGCGAGCCGTTCGAGGAACCATGGATCGAACTTGGCGATCGCATGGATTTCGGCGACCGTGAAGCCCTCGCGCAGCGCCTGCGCGGCGACCAGCAGCCGGTCCGGCGTCGCCACCGCGAGTGCCGCCTCGATCTCCGCGCGCGGCGCGCCGACCAGCCGCTCGACCGCGTTGAAGCCCGACAGGCCGGTTTCCAGCCCGCGCAGTGCCTTCTGCATCGATTCGTGGATGTTGCGGCCGATCGCCATGACCTCGCCGACCGACTTCATCGCGGTGCCGAGCACCGATTCGGCACCCTTGAACTTCTCGAAGGCGAAGCGCGGGATCTTGGTGACGACATAGTCGATCGTCGGCTCGAACGATGCCGGCGTCGCGCCGGTGATGTCGTTCTCGATCTCGTCGAGCGTATAGCCGACCGCCAGCTTGGCGGCGACCTTGGCGATCGGAAAACCGGTCGCCTTGGACGCGAGCGCCGAAGACCGCGACACGCGCGGGTTCATCTCGATGACGACGAGGCGGCCATCCTTGGGGTTGACCGCGAACTGGACGTTGGAGCCGCCGGTCTCGACGCCGATCTCCCGGAGTACCGCGATCGATGCATTGCGCATGATCTGATATTCCTTGTCGGTCAGCGTCAGCGCCGGCGCGACGGTGATCGAATCGCCGGTGTGGACGCCCATCGGATCGACATTCTCGATCGAGCAGATGATGATGGCGTTGTCGTTGCGATCGCGCACCACCTCCATCTCATATTCCTTCCAGCCGAGCAGCGATTCCTCGATCAGCACCTCGGTGGTCGGCGACGCGTCGAGGCCCTTGCGGACCATGTCGACGAACTCCGAGCGGTTGTAGACGATGCCGCCGCCCGACCCGCCCATCGTGAAGCTCGGCCGGATGATCGCCGGCAGGCCGGTGATCTCGAGGCCGGCGAGTGCCTCCTCGACGGTATGCGCGATCGCCGAGCGGGCGCTTTCCAGCCCGATCTTGGTCATCGCGTCCTTGAACTTGAGCCGGTCCTCGGCCTTGTCGATCGCCTCGGCGTCGGCACCGATCATCTGCACGCCGAACTTCTCGAGCGTGCCGTCGTGGAACAGCGCCAGCGCGGTGTTGAGCGCGGTCTGCCCGCCCATCGTCGGCAGGACCGCGTCGGGCCGCTCCTTCTCGATGATCTTGGCGACCACCGCGGGGGTGATCGGCTCGACATAGGTGGCGTCGGCCAGTTCGGGATCGGTCATGATCGTCGCCGGGTTCGAATTGACCAGGACGATGCGATAGCCCTCTTCCTTGAGCGCCTTGATCGCCTGCGTGCCCGAATAATCGAACTCGCACGCCTGCCCGATGACGATCGGCCCCGCGCCGATCACGAGGATGGAGGAGATGTCGGTGCGTTTGGGCATATTATGCGGGCTTCTTAAAGATGAACATGATCTCGCTGGTCGTACCCCCGGCTTCGTAGCTCGGGGTGCTCACCAGTTCCCAACCGTCCATGCCAAAATTTAGGAGAGCTTGATCCACCGTGATCTCGGCGGATTCACCCTTCCACGTGTAGCGCAGCAAGCCGGCTTGCAGTGTCGCGGTCTTGTAAAGCCAGCGACTGCTCACCGCAGCGACCCCACGAACCGCTCGAAGAGGTACAGGCTGTCCTGCGGCCCCGGCGACGCCTCCGGGTGATATTGCACCGAGAATGCCGGTCGATCGGTCAGCTCCAGCCCTGCGTTCGAGCCGTCGAATAGCGACACGTGCGTCTCGCGGACGTTGGCGGGCAGCGAGTCCCGTTCGACCGCGAAGCCGTGGTTCATGCTGGTGATCTCGACCGCGCCGTCGGACAGGCGCTTGACCGGATGGTTGGCGCCGCGATGGCCCTGGAACATCTTGGTCGTCGTCGCGCCGACAGCGAGGCCGAGCAACTGATGCCCCAGACAGATGCCGAACAGCGGCTTGCCGGTGTCGAGCAACTGCCGGATCACCGGCACCGCATAGTCCCCGGTCGCCGCGGGATCGCCGGGACCGTTGGACAGGAAGATGCCGTCGGGGCCGAGCGCCATCACCTCGTCGAACGTCGCCGCGGCGGGCAGCACCGTGACCTTCGCGCCGGCATGGACCAGATTGCGGAAGATATTGTGCTTGCTGCCGTAATCGATCGCAACGACATGCGGGCGCTCGCCCTCGTCGGCACCGGCGTAACCGAAGCCGAGCCGCCACGGCCCGCCCTCGCGGCCCTCGCCCCACGCATAATGCGTCGCGGTGGAGACGTCCTTGGCGAGGTCCATCCCCTCCAGCCCGGGCCAGCCCTGTGCCATCGCCAGCAGCGCGTCGAGGTCGAACTCGCCGCTCGCCGAATGCGCGACGACGCCGTTGGGCGCGCCACCCGCGCGGATGCGGCGGGTCAGCGCGCGCGTGTCGATCCCGGCGAGGCCGATCCGTGCATGGCGCTGCATCCAGCCGTCGAGCCGCTCGACGCTGCGGAAGTTCGACGGCGCGGTCACGTCCTCGCGGACGATCATGCCGAGCGCGTGCGGCGCGTCCGCCTCGATATCGTCGGGGTTGGCGCCGACGTTGCCGATGTGCGGGAAGGTGAAGGTGATGATCTGCCCGGCGAAGCTAGGGTCGGTCATGATCTCCTGATAGCCGGTCATCGCGGTGTGGAAGCACACCTCGCCGACCGCGGCGCCTTCCGCCCCGAAACCGCGACCCCAGGCCACATCACCGTTGGCGAGGACCAGAACACCCGTCGCGCCGTCAGGCTTCGCAGGCATGGCAATGGGCTTGGCGTCGGCCATGGCTTGGCGGGCACTCCTACAGATTTCGTCTATGTCGCTAAGTGGCGCCCGCTAGACCCCTGCCCCCCTCAGGTCAACCGGTTCACGGGCGGCCGTTCCTCCGCTAGGCTCGGCCGCTTCCAGTGTTTCTTCGAGAGCTTCCCCATGATTCGCGACGACATCAAGGCCGCCCAGGTCACCGCCATGAAGGCCGGCGACAAGGAATCGCGCAATGCGATCAGCCTGATACAGGCCGCCATCAAGAACCGCGACATCGAGCTGCGGACCAGCGGCAACACGCCCGACGACGATGCGGTGGTGGTCGAGGTGTTGCAGAAGATGGTCAAGCAGCGCCGCGAATCGATCGCGATGTACGAGACCGGCGGCCGCCAGGAACTCGCCGATGCGGAAAAGGCCGAGGTCGCGGTGATCGAACGCTTCCTCCCGGCACAGATGAGCGAGGCGGACACCACTGCCGCGATCCTCGCGATCAAGGAGGAGCTCGGCGCTACGGGCATGAAGGACATGGGCCGGGTGATGGCCGAACTGAAGGCGCGCCATGCCGCCAGCCTCGACATGAGCAAGGCGAGCGGCTTGGTGAAGGCGGCGCTGTCCTAAGCATCACGCGAAGCCGCGGCGAAGATCGGGTCACGCGGAGGCGCGGAGGGAAGAAGGGTTGGTTCGCGCAGAGGCGCAGAGGCGCAGAGGTGTCGCGCCTGTAGTACGCGACACCTCCCACTCATTCGTTACCCCGGCGAACGCCGGGGCCCACGGTTGCGGTGAGGCCCGAGGTTGCGCGCCACCGTTCCACCAGCGCGTCAATGGGTCCCGACGTTCGTCGGGATGACGAACCGGGCAGCGGCAGCTTTCTCTCGTGAGGCGATCACGCCTCCTCCCCATAAGCGACACCTCCACGCCTCTGCGCGAACCAACCTTCTTCTTCTCTTCGCGCCTTCGCGTCTTCGCGCGAAACACCCCCAAACCGACTTGCCGAAAGCCGCCGCAGCGCGCATGGTAAAATCACGGCATGAGTCTCTCCCCTGCCTTTCTGGACGAACTGCGTGCCCGCACGTCGTTGTCCGCTTTGGTCGGCAAGACGACCAAGCTGCAAAAGGCCGGCCGCGAGATGCGCGGCTGCTGCCCCTTCCATAACGAGAAGACCCCGTCCTTCTACGTCAACGACGACAAGGGCTTCTATCACTGCTTCGGCTGTTCCGCGCACGGCGACGCGATCAAGTGGATGACCGACCAGCGCGGCCTGCCGTTCATCGACGCGGTCAAGGAGCTCGCGCAGGCCGCCGGGATGGAGATGCCCGCGCAGGACCGCGCGTCCGCCGCCAAGGCCGAGCGCGCCAAGGGCCTGCACGAGGCGATGACCGACGCCGCCACGTGGTTCACCGAGCAGCTCAACGGCATCGGCGGCGCCGAGGCGCGCGCCGTGCTCGCCAAACGCGGCATCACACCCGAAACCGCCCGCGCCTTCGGCATGGGCTTCTCCCCCGACAGCCGCGGCAAGCTCAAGACCGCGCTCAAGGACTATGGCGACCCCGCGCTGGTCGAATGCGGCCTGCTGATCCAGGTCGACGGCAAGGAGCCCTATGACCGGTTCCGCGGCCGGCTGATGATCCCGATCCGCGACGCGCGCGGGCGGACGATCGCCTTCGGCGGCCGCGTCATCGGCGAGGGCGAACCCAAGTACCTCAATTCCCCTGATACGCCGCTCTTCGACAAGGGCCGCACGCTCTACAATCTCGACCGCGCCGCCCCCGCCGCGCGCAAGTCGGCGCGCATCCTCGTCGTCGAGGGCTATATGGACGTGATCGCGCTGGCGCAGGCGGGGATAAGCGACGCCGTCGCCCCGCTCGGCACCGCGCTCACCGAGGCGCAACTCGAACGGCTCTGGCGGATCAGCGACGTGCCGATCCTTTGCCTCGACGGCGACAGCGCCGGGCAGAAAGCGGCCTTGCGCGCCGCGCATCGCGCGATGCCGATGCTCGGCAACGGCCGCAGCCTCGCCTTCGTCACTTTGCCCGAGGGCCAAGACCCCGACGACCTCGTCCGCGCCGGCGGCCGTCAGGCGATGGAGGCGCTGCTCCAGCAGCCGCAGCCCTTGGTGGAGCGCTTATGGCAGAGCGAGGTCGCCGCCGGCCCGCTCGACACGCCCGAACAGCGCGCCGGGCTCAAGCAGCGGCTGCACGAGCTCGCCGCGACGATCGCCGACCCGTCGGTGCGCAAGGAATATGAGAACGAGTTCAAGAACCGCTTCTACGAGCATTTCGCGCCCAAGCGCCGCGCCTTCACCCCCGCCGCCCCGCGCGCGCAGGGCAAGCGCGGCCCCGACGGCCAGTGGAAACAGCCGATCGCGCCGCCGACCGACGACGTGAAGGCGTTCCACGCCGCCGGCATCGATCCGGTCATCGCCAAGGCGATCCTCGCCGGGCTGATCCGCCACCCGGTCGAGATCGCTCGGCACATGGAGGTGCTCGGCAGCCTCAAGCTGATCGGCGGCGCGCTCGGCCGGCTGTTCGAGGCGGTGGTCGACGTCGCGCTGGAGGACCAGGCGCTTGATAGCGCGCGCCTGCGCACCATATTGGCGAAATCCGGTTTTGATGCGATCGCAAGCGATTTGTTGAGAGCCGATACGATGCCCTATTCGTTCACGCAAAGCGGCGGCGATCCCGCCCGCGCCCGTGCCGACCTCGACGAAGCGATCGCCATCATGGTGGCGCGCCCGGAAGTCGACATGGCACTCGGTGAAGCGACCGCCTCGATGCAGGCGCACTTCACCGCCGAGGCGTTCGAACGACAAGTGGCGTTGGTGAAAGAGAAACAGGGCTTGGAGCTTCGACTTGCAAATCTGGTGCAGTCGAACGAAGACGCCCGATCGTTTGGATCCGAGGGTAATTGATGGCGAAGGTTAACGGTAACGGTGGCGATGAGGGTGCGGACGTGACCGACGCGCCGCTGATCGACCTCAATGACGCCGATATCAAGAAGCTGGTCGCCCGCGCCAAGAAGCGCGGATACATCACCTACGACCAGCTCAACGAGGCGCTGCCCCAGGATCAGATGTCGTCCGACCAGCTCGAGGACATCATGTCCGCGCTGAACGAGATGGGCGTCAACATCGTCGAGAACGAGGAAGCCGGCGAGGACGGCGACGAGAAGGAGCAGGCCGAGGACGACGAGGCCGAGCCCGTCGAGGCCGACGGCGACGGCTCCGCCGCGCCCGCGCTCGAGACCAAGAAGAAGGAGACCGTCGATCGTACCGACGATCCGGTCCGCATGTACCTGCGCGAGATGGGCGCGGTCGAGCTGCTCAGCCGCGAGGGCGAGATTGCCATCGCCAAGCGGATCGAGGCGGGTCGCGACACGATGATCCTCGGCCTGTGTGAATCGCCGATCACCTTCAACGCGATCATCGACTGGTCGACCGCGCTCAACGAGGGCACGATGCAGCTGCGCGAGATCCTCGATCTCGACGCGATGCTGTCCAAGGGTCCGTCGGCCGAGCAGGTCGAGGGCGCCGAGGACGACGAGTCGGGCGAGATCAGCGAGAAGACCGCCGGCGCCAGCTTCAAGGAAGAGGAAGAGCCCGAGGAGCCGTCGGCCGACGAGGACGACGAATCCGGCGAGGGCCGCGTGCCCCGTCCGTCGGACGACGAGGACGAGGACAATACGCTCAGCCTCGCGCAGATGGAGGAGACGCTCAAGCCGCAGGCGCTCGAGCGGTTCGCCAACATCACCGCGCTCTACAAGAAGTTCAGCAAGATCCAGCAGGCGCGCCTCGACGCGATGCAGGCCGGTGGCGAGCTGTCCGCCGCGGACGAGCGCAAATATCAGAAGCTGCGCGAGGACCTCACCGCCGAGGTCGAGAGCGTCCAGTTCCATAATGCCAAGATCGAATATCTCGTCGATCAGCTCTATGCCTTCAACCGGCGCCTGACCGCGCTGGGCGGCCAGATGCTGCGCCTCGCCGAGCGCCACAAGGTCAGCCGCAAGGACTTCCTCGACCGCTATGTCGGCCACGAGATGGACGACACGTGGCTGCAATCGGTCGGCAAGCTCGACAAGAAGTGGACCGCCTTCGCCACCAACGAGGCCGATGCGGTCGACCGCATCCGCGGCGAGATCAGCGAGATCTCGCAGCAGACCGGCATGGCGCTCACCGAATTCCGCCGCATCGTCAACATGGTGCAGAAGGCGGAGCGCGAGGCGCGCATCGCCAAGAAGGAAATGGTCGAGGCCAATCTGCGCCTCGTCATCTCGATCGCCAAGAAATACACCAACCGCGGGCTGCAATTCCTGGATCTCATCCAGGAGGGCAATATCGGCCTGATGAAGGCGGTCGATAAGTTCGAATATCGCCGCGGTTACAAGTTCAGCACCTATGCGACCTGGTGGATCCGGCAGGCGATCACCCGTTCGATCGCCGACCAGGCGCGGACGATCCGCATCCCGGTGCATATGATCGAGACGATCAACAAGCTGGTCCGCACCAGCCGCCAGTTCCTCCACGAGCAGGGCCGCGAGCCGACGCCGGAGGAGATGGCCGAACGGCTGTCGATGCCGCTCGAGAAGGTGCGCAAGGTGATGAAGATCGCCAAGGAGCCGATCAGCCTCGAAACGCCGATCGGCGACGAGGAGGATTCGCACCTCGGCGATTTCATCGAGGACAAGAATGCGGTGATCCCGGTCGATGCGGCGATCCAGGCGAATCTCAAGGAGACGGTCACCCGCGTCCTCGCCAGCCTGACGCCGCGCGAGGAGCGCGTGCTGCGCATGCGCTTCGGCATCGGCATGAACACCGACCATACGCTCGAGGAAGTCGGCCAGCAGTTCAGCGTGACGCGCGAACGCATCCGCCAGATCGAGGCGAAGGCGCTGCGCAAGCTCAAGCACCCGAGCCGCAGCCGCAAGATGCGCAGCTTCCTAGACCAGTAACGCCGCCGACGATTGCGATTGCGAAGGGGCCGCCGGAGACGATCCGGCGGCCCCTTCCATTTGGATCGACTGACGCGGCCGAGGCCGGGACCGCGCCACCATCCGACACAACCGACGCTAGGCCGGCCGGAGCGCCGCCAGCGCGGGCGCCACCAGCCCCTCCAGTTCGCCGCGCGATGCACCGTCCCGCGCCTGGAACGAGATCGCCTGCATGATCCCATGATAGAAAGCGGCGAGTTGCGCCGGATCGCTATCCGGCGCGAGTTCGCCCTCATCGATCCCGCGCATCAACCGCGCCTGCAGCAACGCCACCGTCCGCCGCCGGGCGACCCGCAGATAGTCGCAGGCGCCGGATACGCCGGGCTGGCCATGAACCACGCCGAGGATCAGCAGGCACCCCGCCGCCCCGTTGGACAACGCGACATCGATGCTTTCGGCGAGCACGCCGGCAATCGCGGCATGCACGGTAGGCGCCGCGAGCGCGATCATCGGCCCCGACCCGATCGTGGCGATATACAGATCGACCGCTTCGCGGAATGCCGCCTCCTTCGATCCGAATGCGGCGTAGAAGCTCGGCGGCGTCACCCCGATCGCGGCGGTCAGGTCGTTCAGCTGCGCACCGTCATATCCCTTCGCCCAGAACACCTCCATCACGCGGCGTAGCGCGATGTCCCGGTCGAAACTGCGCGGGCGTCCCCTCGTCGCCATACAAATCCTTTCTGTAGTGCAATTTATATAATCTCTTGACGCCTTGCGGCAAGCGCCATAGCTTTTCTATAAATTTCGATACAGAAATAGGTGTCTTGTCATGACCGGGACCATGTCGACCATCGCTGTCGCCGCCCCCTCGCCCGCCTCATCGCGCGCGATTCCACCTGCGGTGTGGCTGCTGGCGATGACGACCTTTGCGATCACCAGCTCGGAATTCATGGTCGCGGGGATGCTGCCGATGCTCGCGCGGGCGTTCGACGTTTCGATCGGATCGATCGGTTATCTCATCTCGCTCTACGCGCTCGGCATGGCGGTCGGCGGACCGTTGGTCACCGCACTGCTCCTCCACCTCAAGGTACCGCACCGACGCGGGCTGATATGGCTGCTGGCCTTGTTTCTCGGCGGCAGCCTGATCGCGGCGACCGCGCTGGGCTATCCGGCGATGGCGATCGGCCGGGTCATCCAGGGTGTGGCGAGCGCCGGATATTTCGGGGTCGCCCTGACGATCTGCGCCGAACTGGTCGCCCCCGATCTGCGCGGCCGCGCAGCGTCCTATGTGCTGGCGGGGCTGATGCTCTCTCCGGTGGCGGGCGTGCCGACGCTTGCGCTGATCGCAGGGGCGGCGGGGTGGCAGGCCGCGTTCTGGACGATCGTGGCGGTCACGCTCGTCTGCATTGCGTTGATCGCCACCGGCCTGCCCGCCTCGCCCCCCGACGCGGATATCGATCTGGGACGAAGCGCCGCCGCATTGCTGTCCGTGCGACTGTGGGCGGTCTATGCGACGAGCGGGCTCGTCATCGGCGCGACCTTCGCGGCATTCAGTTATGTCGCGCCGATCTTCACCACCGTGACCGGACTGTCGTCCCGCTCGATCCCGTTGCTGCTTGCCGGCTATGGCGTGGCCAACATCCTCGGCAATATCGTCATCGGACGGTTCGCCGATCGCTTCACCATCCTCATACTGGCGTCCGGGCTCGCCACGCTGGCCGCGGCGCTGGCGGTGTTGGCGCTGTGCGCCACGGTGCCGGCGGCGGCGATCGCGGCGTTCCTCGTCATCGGCCTCGTCGGCGTGGCGCTAAATCCGGCGATGGTCGCGCGGGTGATGCGCGCCGCGCATCCGGGGCCGCTGGTCAACAGCCTGCACACGTCGGTCATCACCGCGGGGCTGGCGCTCGGCACCTGGGCGGGCGGCGCGGCGATCGATCGGGGTTATGGCCTCACCGCGCCGCTCTGGGTCGGAGTCGCGCTGGCGATACTGGGTCTGCTCAGTCTCGCCCCGCCCTCGCTCCGCCGCGCATGACGGTCACCGATCCACATCTTGGAACGGTATCTTTTCATCGGGATGTCTGACGCGGCGGCTGCGGTATCCGGAGAAGGAAATGCGCTGTCCTACAGGACGCCGCCTTGCTACCATTAACCCGCTCTTTCCCATCGCCGCAGCATCGTGTTCCCGAATAAGGGCGATCCAGCCGTTGCCCGACTTACACTTCAAAACGAAAACGATAGGAGTGCATCGTTTCCATTAAGGTGTCCATCTTGTCCACGTTGCCGCAATTCGGCCACAATCTCGGATGCCGCAACTTCGCTATTGATAGGCGTTCGCAAGACCGTCTATAGAAGCCGCCATGGCCGCTCCGACGACCCCCCGATGCTGATGCAGGCGAGCCCGCCCTGCCCGACCCCGACGCCGGCCGCGACGGCCCGCTGGTCGATGGTCGCGCGCTGCTTCACCGCATTGGTCGGCGGTTACGGCGCCGCCGCGGCGCTCGCCACGCTCCTCGCCCGGCTGCTGCCGATCGACCGGGCCGAGGCGACCGCGCTCGGCATGATCCTCTCCGTCCTGCTCTACGCGCTCATCGGCCTGTGGTGCTTCCACGAACCCCGACTCGGCCGGGTCGCCGCCTGGACATGGGGTCTGGCGATCGGCGGCGGCGCGCTGGTCTGGCTGCTGGGGTTGCGGCCGTGAACGGCAATCTGCGACAGAATATGGCGTGGATCCACGGCTGGCTCGGGCTCGTCGCCGGCTGGATCCTGTTCGCGATGTTCCTGACCGGCACCGCGAGCTATTTCCGCCCGGAGATCACCCGCTGGATGCAGCCCGAGATCGCGGCGGCCCCGGTCCCGGCCGCCACCGCCGCACGCAGCGCGGTCGCCTATCTGCAAACCGTCGGCGCCGACGATGCGGCTTGGTACATCCTGCTGCCCAACGAGCGCGACGTCGTCACCCGCGTCTACGCCCAGCCCAACGCCAAAGCGGTCGCCAAGCCGCGTCGCCGCGAGGAACTGGTGCTCGACGGCGCCACCGGCCGGCCCGTTGAGGGGCGCGACACCCGCGGCGGCGAGCATTTCTACCGCTTCCACTTCCAGCTGCAATTGCCTTACCCCTGGGGGCGCTTCCTCGCCGGCCTGTGCGGGCTGTTCATGCTCGGCGCGATCATCTCGGGCGTGGTGACGCACAAGCGCATCTTCGCGGACTTCTTCACCCTGCGCTGGAACAAGGGGCAGCGCAGCTGGCTCGACGCGCACAACGTCTCCGCCGTGCTGGCCCTGCCCTATCATGCGGTCATCACCTATACCGGCATCATCACGCTGATCGCGATGTACATGCCATGGCCGGTCACCGCCAATTATGCCAAGCCCGAAGACTTCTACAACGCCGCTTACGGCATACCGGCGGAACAGCCCGCCACCAGGCGCGCCGCGCCGCTGGTCGCCGTCGCGCCGCTCGTCGCCGATGCCGAGCGCCGCTGGGGCGCGCCGGCAGCACGGATCGTCGTCAGCAACCCCAATGATGCCGCCGCCACCGTCACCGTCTATCGAACGCCCCGCGCCTCGCTCAACGCCCGCGGCCCCTCGCTGACCTATGCGGGCAGCACGGGCGAGTTGATCGCACAGGCCGGCGATCCCGGGCCGGCGCTCGCCACCGCCGGGGTGATGCTCGGGTTGCACGTCGCGCAATTCGCTGGACCCGCGCTGCGCTGGACGCTGTTCGGGCTCGGCCTGACCGGCGCGGCAATGGTCGGCACCGGGCTGTTGCTGTGGACCGCGGCGCGGCGCCGACCGAACGCCAGGCCGTTCTTCGGCCTGAAGCTGGTCGAGCGGCTCAACATCGCCACGATCGTCGGTCTCCCGATCGGCATGGCCGCGTTCCTGCTCGCCAACCGCTTGATTCCAGCCGATATGGCCGCGCGCGCCGATTGGGAGGTCAAGGCGATGTTCTGGACCTGGGCCGCGGTGGCGGTCGGCCAGTTCGCCCGCCCCGCCCGCCGCGCCTGGCCCGAGGGCTTCGCTCTTGGGGCACTGGTCTTCCTCGCGATCCCAATTGCCGACGCGATCACCACCGGCCGCGGCCTGCCCGGCTCGCTGCTCGCCGGCGACTCGCTGTTCGCCGCCTTCGACCTCGCGATGCTCGCCATTGCGCTGCTGCTCGGCGTCGCGAGCTGGCGCGCCGGCAAGCCGCCGCGTCAGGTCCCCCGCCGCACCCGCCAAGCCGAGACGATCCATGCCTGAGACCATCCTGCTCTCCGCCACCGCCTGGCTGCTGTTCGCCGGCGCCTCGTTCCGCTTCCGGCGGGAGGCCGGGACGAACGGGCGCGGCGACGTCCGCCTGCTCCGTATCGTCGCATCGGCGTTGCTCGCGATCGCGCTGCTCCATTGCGGCGCGCCGCTGACCGGCGAACGCTGGGTCCACCTGCTGACCGGCGCGTCGATCGGCGCGGTGCTGGTGGTGCTGGCGCTGTCTGCGCAGCCGGTCCATGCGATGGCGCCGGTGCGCTGGCTGCTGCTTGCCAAGCGCCGTGCGATCGCCCCGATCAAGGCGATGCTGCGGCCGCAGACCACCGCCAACGGCTGACGCAAAAAGGGCGCAGGAGGAAGCCTCCCGCGCCCTATCTGTCACCGGTAGCGGCGGATTACTCCGCGGCGACGCTGCCCTTGGCGGGACGCGTGTCACGACGCTCGGCGATACGCGCCGACTTGCCGGTGCGGCCACGCAGATAATAGAGCTTCGCACGACGCACGGCGCCCTTGCGGACGACGTCGATCGAATCGATGTTCGGCGAATACAGCGGGAAGACGCGCTCGACGCCCTCGCCGAAGCTGATCTTGCGCACGGTGAACGACGAGCCCATGCCCTTGTTCGACCGCGCGATGCACACGCCTTCGTAATTCTGGACGCGGGTGCGCTCGCCTTCGACCACCTTCACGCCGACCTTCAGCGTATCGCCGGGACGGAATTCGGGGATCGCGCGCTTCGCGGTCAGCTTTTCGATCTGCTCGGCTTCGAGCTGCTGAATGAGGTTCATGTCTTCAGTCCTTCGTTCGCCGCGCGCCAGAGGGAGGCTGGACCCGAGCACCCTCATGGCGCTCCCACAGGTCCGGCCTCCGTAGCCGTGTATCGGTCTCGGCCTTCGACTTGCGCCAGGCCGCGATCCTCGCATGATCCCCCGATCGCAGCACTTCGGGGATCGTGCGCCCTTCCCAATCGAATGGTCGGGTATATTGCGGATATTCGAGCAGCCCCGTTTCGAAGCTCTCGTCCACACCGCTTGAAGCCGCGCCCATTACGCCGGGGAGCAGGCGAATGCAAGCATCGAGCAGCACCAGCGCCCCCATTTCGCCGCCCGACAGGATATAGTCGCCGATCGACACCTCCTCGATCTCGCGGCCCTCGAAGATGCGCTCGTCGAACCCCTCGAACCGGCCGCAAAGCACGACGACGCCCGGGCCGGCGGCAATCTCACGCACGCGCGCCTGCGACAGCGGCCGGCCGCGCGGCGTCATCGCGAGGATCGGGCGATCGTCGGCGACGCTGTCGACCGCGGCGGCGAGCACGTCGGCGCGCAGCACCATCCCCGCGCCGCCACCCGCGGGCGTATCATCGACCGAGCGATGTTTGTCGGTGGCGAAGTCGCGGATCTGGACCGGCTCGCAGCGCCACCCCCCTTCCCGCAACGCTCGGCCCGCGAGCGACACGCCGAGCGGACCGGGGAACATCTCCGGGTACAGCGTCAGGATCGTCGCGGTGAAGGTCATCGGGTCCAGTTTTCCACGCGCAGGCCGGGGATATCGGCGAAGTGACGGGTGTTGCCGGTCACAACGGTAAGCCGATGCGACAGCGCGTGCGCTGCGATGAGGCGATCGAAGCCTCCGCGCCGGAATGGCAGGCCGGCGTAGGCCAAGGCCGCTTTATAGTCGAAGTCCAATACGCGAACCTCGGACACGAACGCTTGCAACTGCTCCAGCGGCGGCGCTTTGCCGTTTTGCGTACCTAAGAGAATTTCGGCCAAGGTGATCGCGGATGTCACAACATCCCCTTCGTCGCAGGCCGCCAGCCGGCGCAACAGTGGCTCGCTGGCACCCGACAGCGCGAGGATGATGACGTTCGAGTCGAGCAAATATCTCATCAGACGTCATTGTCGCGTTCGTCGAACAGGCGATCCTCGTCGGAAATCGGCATCAGGTCGGGAGCCGTACCCCAGAATTTGGCGACGTCGATCTTACGCTTTGGCCGATCGGGCAGGTCGAACGATACGTGGGCGTCATCCTCTATTTCCAGTTCAATCTCCGTGCCGGCCTGCAACCCGAGGATCGCTGGCAGCCGCAGCGCCATCGAATTACCAGATTTGAAGATCTTGACCGATATCCGCTTGCGTTCGCGCACTTTGAGCCAAGGCACCGCACCATAAGCGCGATCGATCGCCTGGGCCCGATCGTCAGCTTCGGTATGTGGTTCCGCCATGATACGTTCCTGTGTATACCTCCCTGTATATACAGGAATGGCGTCGTAACGACAAGGGAACCGCGCCATTGGTCGCGCGTCCGGGGTGGCTATGGACGATTGCATCATCATCGGCGCCGGCCCGGCCGGCCTGACCGCCGCCATCTATCTGGCACGCTTCCATCTTTCGATCCGGCTGTTCGACAGCGGATCGAGCCGGGCGGCGATGATCCCGTGTACGCACAATCATGCCGGCTATCCCGAGGGTATCGCCGGCAAGGATCTGCTCGGCCTGATGCTCGCGCAGGCGGAGAAATATGGCGCGCGGCGTGAGGAGAAGAAGGTCACCGCGATCGAGCCCGACGGCGAGACGTTCGCCGTGGTCACCGATCACGGGCGCTATCACGCGCGGACGGTGCTGCTGGCGACGGGAGTGGTCAACCATCGCCCGAACATCCCGCCGGCGGTGCACGATCCGGCGCTGGAACGCGGCCTGTTCCGCTATTGCCCGATTTGCGACGGCTATGAGGTCACCGACAGGCGTGTCGGCGTGATCGGCACCGGCGACCACGGCATGCGCGAGGCGCTGTTCCTGCGCGGCTATACGCGCGACGTCACGCTGATCTCGCCCGAGGCGGAGCATCTGCTCGACGACGCCTGCGCGGCGAAGCTGGACGAGGCCGGCATCGCCCGCGTCCAGGGGCCGTGCGGCGGCTGGGCGATCGAGGGCGAACAATTGGCGGTCGACACCGCGCGTGGGCGGATGGCGTTCGACAGCGTCTATCCGGCGCTGGGATCGCGCATCCGGTCGCGGCTCGCGGTCGCGGCCGGTGCCCGTGCCACCGACGAGGGCTGTCTGGAGGTCGACGATCACCAGCGCACCACCATTCCCGGCCTGTTCGCCGCCGGCGACGTCGTGAAAGGGCTCGATCAGATCAGCCATGCGATGGGCGAGGCCGGGGTCGCGGCGACGACGATCCGCAATCTGCTCAGCGAGCGCCAGCCGATCCGGCGCTGATGTTGGACGACATGGACAAGATGGACACCTTAATGGAAACGATCCACTCCGATCGTTTCCATTTCTGTGGTGATCGCGATCGTTCGATGAGAAAGAGCATTGGGGGTATAGCAGAATAGGGAAGTGTAGGACAGCGTGGGGGGCGGCGCCGCCCCACCGAGGGGGCGATATCGCATGAGCTGCGGTGAGACGCACACTCGGCCGTCACGGGAGATTCGTCACCCCGGACTGGTTCCGGGGTCCACGCTGCGGCGAGGAGCAAGACCTGAGATCCAGCCGTTCTCTTGCGGCCCGGTGGACCCCGGAACAAGTCCGGGGTGACGGCTATCGTGAGGAACCCGGGCCAGCCTCACCGCCGTAGGAGGGGGTTGCGCGTCACTCGACGAAGTCGGCGTTCACCACCAGCCGGTCGGCGTCCCATTCGGGCACCGCGTCCGCGTTCATCGGGACCATGAAGCGTTTGCCGTCGGGCCGTTCGATCTCGAGCACGTCGCCCGCGCCGAAATTCTCGATCAGCACGACCTGACCCAGCGCGCTGCCGTCGGTGGAGACGGCGGGCAGGTTCAGCAGATCGGCGTGATAATATTCTCCCTCGGCCAGCGGCGGCAGCGCCGAGCGCGGCACGGTGAGTTCGGTGCCCCGCAACGCTTCGGCGGCGTTGCGGTCGACGACCTCGGCGAAGCGCACGATCAGGCCGTTGTTGCCGGCCTGCGCCGACTTGAGCGTCAGCGCGCCATGGTTGAAGCTCTTGTAGCTGCCGAAATCCTCGGCGAAGACCTTGAGGCGCACCTGGCCGTTCACGCCATGTGCGCCGATCACCACCGCGAGCGTGACGCTGGGCTCAGCCCGGCGATCCGCCGTCTCCTGCTGGGGCATCGTCGTCTCCCTCTGCGGGCTCGGTCGCCGACACGCCCTGGTTGGTGGCGTCGTCGGTGGCAGCGTCGTCGAAGTCGTCGGCGGCGGTGCGGGGATCGGGTGGAACGGCCATGATGCGTCAACTCCTTCGCTGGGAAGAGGTCAACGCATCACCGCCGGCTTTCGATGCTTACGCCTCGGTGGTCTCGGCGTCGGCGGCCGGAGCCTCCTCGGCGGCCGGGGCGGCGGCGGCGGCCGCTGCGGCCTGTTCCTGCGCCTTCAGCTTCTCGGCACGCTCCTCGGCGCGCTCGGTCGCCTTCTCGCCCGGCTTGCCCTTGTTCGGGTTCGAGCGGGCGGCGCGCTCACGCACGCCGGCGACGTCGAGGAAGCGGGCGACGCGGTCGGTCGGCTGCGCGCCGTTCGACAGCCAGTACTTTGCGCGCTCGGTGTCGAGCACGATGCGGTTCTCGGCGTCCTTGGCGAGGAGCGGATTGTAGTTGCCGATCTTCTCGATGAACTTGCCGTCGCGGGGCGAGCGCGCATCGGCGACGACGATGCGGTAGTAGGGACGCTTCTTGGAGCCACCGCGCGACAGGCGAATGCTAAGTGCCATTGTAGATATTCCTTCGTTCTAAGTCGGTTACGTTGCTCTGTTATTTCTTCTTGAGAAGATTTTCGAAGCCGGGGGGCAATTTGGGCATGCCGTCCTGGCCGCCGCCGAGGCCGGGGAGCCCCTTGGGCAGGCCGCCGCCCGCCCCACCCCCGGCTTTCTCCATCATGTCGCCGAGGCCGGCGCCGCCGAGGGCATTGCCGAGGCCACCCATGCCGCCCTTGCCGAGCATCGCCATCATGCCCTTGAGGCCGCCCATCTTCTTGATCTTCTTCATGGCGGTCGACATTTCCTGATGCATCTTCAGGACCTTGTTGACCTCCTGCACCGTCGTGCCGGAGCCCTTGGCGATGCGGATCTTGCGCTTGGCGTTGATGAGTTCGGGCTTGGCGCGCTCCTTCAGCGTCATCGAGCCGATCATCGCTTCCATATGGATGAGCATCTTGTCGCCGCCCGCGGTGGCGAGCGCGCCTTGCGCCTTCTTCATCCCCGGCATCATGCCGGCGAGCGCGCCGAGGCCACCCATGCGGCGCATCTGCTGGAGCTGGCCGCGCAGGTCGTTCATGTCGAACTGACCCTTGGCGAGCCGCGCGGTCATCCGCTCGGCGTCTTCCTGCTGGATCGATTCGGCGGCACGCTCGACGAGGCTGACGACGTCGCCCATGCCGAGGATGCGGCCGGCGACGCGGCTGGGGTGGAAGGCTTCGAGCGCATCGAGCTTTTCACCGGTGCCGGCGAATTTGATCGGCTTGCCGGTGACGGCGCGCATCGACAATGCGGCACCGCCGCGCGCGTCGCCGTCCATCCGGGTCAGCACGACGCCGGTCAGCGGCACCTGTTCGGAGAAGTTTTGCGCGACATTGACCGCGTCCTGACCGGTCAGCGAGTCGACGACGAGCAGGATTTCCTGCGGCGTGGCGATCTCCGCCACCGCCTTCATCTCGTCCATCAGCGCCTGATCGACGTGCAGGCGCCCCGCGGTGTCGAGCATCAGCACGTCGAAGCCCTGGAGCTTCGCGGCCTGGAGCGCGCGGCGGGCGATATCGACCGGCTGCTGGCCGGCGATGATCGGCAGCGTCGCCACCTCGATCTGCGTACCCAGCGTCGCGAGCTGTTCCTGCGCATTGGGGCGATTGACGTCGAGCGACGCCATCAGCACCTTCTTGCGCTCGCGGGCGACGAGGCGCTTGGCGATCTTGGCGGTGGTCGTCGTCTTGCCCGAGCCCTGCAGGCCGACCATCATCACCACCGCGGGCGGGGTGACCGACAGTTCGAGCTCCGACGCGTCGGCGCCGAGCATCTCGACCAGCGCGTCGTTGACGATTTTGACGACCTGCTGCCCCGGCGTGACCGAGCGGAGCACGTTCTGGCCGACCGCCTGTTCGGTGACCTTGTCGACGAAGCTGCGCGCCACCGGCAGCGCGACGTCGGCCTCGAGCAGCGCGACGCGCACTTCGCGCATCGCGGTCCGCACATCGGCCTCGGTCAGCGCGCCACGGCCACGCAGACGGTCGAATACTCCGCCTAGCCGGTCGCTCAGACTGTCGAACATCGCCTCGAAACCCTCATCAAGCCACGCAACGCAAAAGACGCCGGCGGGCGAAACCTCGCCGGCCAGCGTGCACCCGTGGGCGCTTCATCGATCGCATTCCGTGGAGGAACGTGCGGGTGCCTTAGGGGAAATCGCGGCGGGGCGCAAGGTTGGTGGATTTTGAGGCGGGTGGCGACGCGAGGATGTGGGCTTGCCTCTCGACCCCTGCCTCTTTTCGTCTGCCCCTTTTCGTCATCCCGGCGGACGCCGGGACCCATGGATGCGGTGAACTAGGACGTTGCGCGCGACCATAGCCGCATCGTGTCCATGGGTCCCGGCTTTCGCCGGGATGACGAGGAGGGAGCGGATGACGAGAGGGGAGCGGGACGACGAACGCGGGGCTCGTTACCAGCCGGCGTCGGGCTGCGCGAGATACGTCTCTTCCTCCTTCGTCGACTCGCGTCCCAGCGCGGCGTTGCGACTGGGGAAGCGCCCGTACTTCACGATGACGTCGCGATGGTCGCGGGCGAAGGCGAGGTTCTCCGCAATCCCCAGCGCCTCGAACTTCGCCACCGACAGGTCCTGCATCGCGAGGTCTTCGGCGTGCATCAGCGGCATGTAGAGGAACACCCGCCGCTCGGGGGGATAGCGATCCTCCCAGCCGTTGCCGATCGCGAGCCGGGTCAGTTCGAGCGCGAGACCGTCGGCGGCGAACGCCTCGGCCGACCCGCGATGCAGGTTGCGCGAGAATTGGTCGAGCAGGATGATCGCCGCGAGCAAAGCGTCGGGATCGTCGCGCCACCCCTCCGCCCGCGCACGCAGCACGCCGTCGCGCATCGCGCTGAACCGGTCGGCGATCGTCCGGTCGAGGTCGTCGTCCTTCGCGAATTGCTGTTCGCCGGTCAGCCCGAACCAGAAGTCGAGCACCGCCGCCGCCATGTCATGGACTTGACCGCCTTCGTTGACTAAATCGCCCGCCATGTCTGCTCCTGCGCCAGAGGTGATCTCCCTCGGCTGCCGCCTCAACATCGCCGAGAGCGAAACGATCCGGACGCTCATTGCCGGGCGGGATACCGTGGTCGTCAACTCGTGCGCGGTGACCAACGCCGCGGTCAAGGCGACGCGGGTCGCGATCCGCCGCGCCCGCCGCGCGCGGCCCGGCGCCGAGCTTGTCGTCACCGGCTGCGCCGCGCAGCTCGATCCCGCGGGCTTCGCGGCGATGCCCGAGGTCGACCGGGTGATCGGCAATGGCGAGAAGCTGCTGCCCGCCGTCTGGAACAGCCTCGCCCCCGTCGTCGTCGGCGATATCATGCAGCTGCGCGAAACCGCGCCACATCTCGCCGCGAGCTTCACCGGCCATGCCCGCGCCTTCGTCGAGGTGCAGAACGGCTGCGACCATCGCTGCACCTTCTGCGCGATCCCGTTCGGGCGCGGCCCGAGCCGGTCGGTGCCGGCGGGCGCGGTGGTCGAGCGGATCGCCGGGCTGGTCGACGCCGGCCATGCGGAAGTGGTGCTGACCGGGGTCGATTTGACCAGTTACGGCCACGATTTGCCCGGCGCGCCGACGCTCGGGATGCTGGTCGAGCGGATCCTGCGCCATGTGCCGAAGCTGGCGCGGCTGCGGCTGTCGTCGCTCGATTCGATCGAGATCGACGAACGCCTGTTCGAGCTGGTCACCGACGAGGCGCGGGTGATGCCGCATCTCCATCTCTCCTTCCAGGCGGGCAACGACCTGATCCTCAAGCGGATGAAGCGGCGGCACAGCCGCGCGCAGGCGGTGGCGACGGTGGCGCGCCTGAAGGCGGCGCGGCCGGATATCGCGATCGGTGCCGACCTGATCGCCGGCTTCCCGACCGAGGACGAGGCGATGTTCGCCGATACGCTGGCGCTGATCGACGATGCCGATATCGTCCACGGCCATATCTTCCCCTATTCGCCGCGCGCCGGCACGCCGGCGGCGCGGATGCCGCAGGTCGCGGCGGCGGCGATCAGGGCGCGCGCCGAGCGGTTGCGCGACGCGGCGGCGCGGCGCAAGGCGGCGTGGCTGGCGGCGCAGGTCGGATCGGTGCAGCAGGTGCTGCTCGAACGCCCCGGCGACCGCGGCCATGCCGGCAATTTCGCGGAAGTACGGCTCTCCCCCTCCCCCGTTCGGGCTGAGCCTGTCGCGGGGCCGACGGGAACCGTGATACCCGTCCGCATCACCGCCGCCACCGACTTCCACCTTCTAGGTACGATGATATGAGCACCACCCCCACCTGGCACGAGCGGCTGCTCGGCGGCTTCAAGAAGACCTCGGACCGGCTCGTCGGCAATCTGGCCGGCCTCGGCGGCGCGCGGCTTGACGACGATACGCTCGACGAGGTCGAGGAGGCGCTGATCGCCTCCGACCTCGGTCCCGATACCGCGGGCAAGATCCGCACCCGGCTCGCCGAGGGGACGTTCGAGCGCAACATGGAGGAGCTCGGCATCCGCCTCGTCGTCGCCGAGGAGGTCGAGAAGACGCTGGCGCGCGTCGCCACCCCGATCGAGGTGACCGCCTTCCCGCGGCCGCAGGTGATCCTCGTCATCGGCGTCAACGGCTCGGGCAAGACGACGACGATCGCCAAGCTCGCGCATCTGCTGATGGAGCAGGATTACGGCGTGATGCTGGCGGCGGGCGACACCTTCCGCGCCGCGGCGATCGGCCAGTTGCGCACCTGGGCGGAGCGGGTCGGCGTGCCGATCGTCACCGGGCCGGAGGGCGGCGATGCCGCCGGCGTCGTCTGGGACGCGGTGAAGAAGGCGACCGAGACCGGCATCGACGTGCTGATCGTCGACACCGCGGGGCGCCTGCAGAACAAGCGCGAGCTGATGGACGAGCTCGCCAAGATCCGCCGCGTGCTGGGGCGGATCAACCCGGCGAGCCCGCACGACGTCGTGCTCGTCCTCGATGCGACGACGGGCCAGAATGCGCTCAGCCAGATCGAGGTGTTCAAGGAGGTCGCCGGGGTCACCGGCCTCGTGATGACCAAGCTCGACGGCACCGCGCGCGGCGGCGTGCTGGTCGCGGCGGCGGAGAAATACGGGCTGCCGATCCACGCGATCGGCGTCGGCGAAGGGATGACCGACCTCAGGCCGTTCGACGCCAACGAGGTGGCGCGGATCATCGCCGGCGTCGATCAGGGGGTGCGCAAGTGAGCGGCGGCACGACCCAGCAATCCTCCCCCGGCCTGCGGATGGGGGTGGAATACGGGCCGCTGCTCGTCTTCTTCGCGGTCAATTTCCTGTTCCCCGCGAGCCTCGCGATGCAGATCGTCGCGTCGGGGACGGGCTTCCTCTCCGATCTCGACCGCGCCGGCGCGCTGGTGATCGCCAAGGTGATCGTCGCGACCACCGCCTTCGTCATCGCCACCGTGATCGCGATGGTCGTGTCCAAGTCGAAGCTCGGCACGATCTCGCCGATGCTGTGGATCTCGGGCGGGTTCGTCGTCGTGTTCGGCGGGCTCACCGTCTGGTTCCACGACCCCAAGTTCATCCAGATGAAGCCGAGCTTCGTCTACGGCATGTTCGCCGCCGTCCTCGCGTTCGGGCTCATCACCGGGCGGCCGCTGTTGCAGGGCCTGCTCGGCACCGCCTATCCGGGGCTGGATGCGCAAGGGTGGCGCAAGCTGACGCGCAACTGGGCGCTGTTCTTCGTCGCCATGGCCGCGCTCAACGAGGCGGTGTGGCGGAATACCAACTGGGACTTCTGGGTCGGGTTCAAACTGTGGGGGGCGATCCCGCTCACCCTGCTGTTCGCCTTCGCGAATATCCCGATGCTGCTGCGGCACGGGTTGAAGACGGACGACCCGCAGGCGGGCATCCCGCCGGAGTGAAAATCCTCCCCGTCACGGGGAGAGGGACCGCCGGCGAAGCCGGTGGTGGAGGGGGATCGCCACGCAGCACACCGTTTGCGGAAACCCCCCTCACCAGCCTGCGGCTGGTCCCCCTCCCCGCCAAGCGGGGAGGAGCTGATGGTTACGCCGCGTCGAAGCGCTTGCCGGCCTCGTCCCAGTTCACCACGTCCCACCACGCCTTGAGATAGCCCGGCCGGTCGTTCTTGTAGGTGAGGTAATAAGCGTGTTCCCACACGTCGTTGCCGAGGATGGGCGTACCCTTGTCCTTGGCGTCGTCCATCAGCGGATTGTCCTGATTGGGCGTCGAGGTGACCTTGAGCGCGCCGCTCGAATCCTTGATGACCCAGGCCCAGCCGGAGCCGAACTGGCCCGCACCCTTGGTGTTGAAGTCTTCCTTCAGCTTGTCGAGCCCGCCATAGGCGTCGATCGCGTCCTTGAGTGCGCCCGACGGCTGCGTCGAGCCCTTGGGGCCCATGATCTTCCAGAAGAAATCGTGGTTCCAATAGCCGCCGCCATTGTTGCGGACGAGCGGCGGCAGCGACGAGATGCGGCCGAGGATGTCCTCGATCGACAGACCTTCGAGGCTGGAGTCGGCGGCGACGCCCTCGTTGAGCTTCGCGGTATAGGCTGCGTGATGCTTGTCGTGGTGGAAGGTCATCGTTTCCTTGGAGATGACCGGTTCCAGCGCGTCATAGTCGTACGGCAGCGGCGGCAGTTCGAATGCCATGGGAAAGGCTCCTCTTGGATAGGGACGATGTCGTCCCCGCGTTAACGCAAAAGCCGGCCTAACGCTCCCGCCCCGTTACGCAAGCGTCACGAACCCGTCGCGTTGATCAGTTCGTGTCGCCGCAGCGCGTGGCGGAGCTGGTCGTAGCTGAGGCCGAGCGCCTCGGCGGTGGCGCGCTGGTTGAAGCGATGCTCGGCGAGCGCGCGGGCGAGCAATTCGCGTTCGAAGCTGGCGACGCGCGACTTGAAGTCGGACGGGCCGGCGTCGCAGGCGGCGACCGGACTGTCCTCGGGCTCCTGCCGGTTGGGTGCGGGCGCGTCGGCGGCGGGCGCCTTGCTTGGGCCGCCACCGGGGCCGCCTTGTGGCCGGAACGGCGAAGCGAAGGGGTCGATCTCGATTCCGTCGACCGGACCGTCGCTCTCCCAGCGATAGACCGCGCGCTCGACGACGTTGCGCAACTCGCGGACGTTGCCGGGCCAGCGGTAATTGTGGAGCTGGTCGAGCGCGCGCGGACCGAAGCCGGGCCAGCGGTCCCAGCCGATCTCCGACGCCATCCGCCGGCCGAAATGGTCGGCGAGCACCGCGATATCGCCCGAACGCGCGCGCAGCGGCGGCAGCGTCACCACTTCGAACGAGAGCCGGTCGAGCAGATCGGCGCGAAACTCGTGGCGATCGACCTTGTCGGGCAGATGCTCGTTGGTCGCGGCGACGATGCGAACGTCGACCCGCAGCGGCCGCGACGACCCGATGCGCGTCACCTCGCCATATTCGACCGCGCGCAACAACCGGTCCTGCGCCGCCATCGACAGCGTCCCCAGTTCGTCGAGGAACAAGGTGCCGCGATGCGCCTCCTCGAAACGGCCGGTGCGCGCCTTGGTCGCGCCGGTGAAGGCGCCCGCCTCATGGCCGAACAATTCCGCCTCGATCAGCGACTCGGGAAGCGCCGCGCAGTTCATCACCACCAGCGGCTGGTCCCAGCGCGGCGACAGGCGATGGAGACGCTCGGCGACCAGCTCCTTGCCGGTGCCGCGCTCGCCGATCACCAGCACCGGCCGGTCGAGCGCCGCCGCGCGGCTGGCACGTTCCAGCGCGTCCAGAAAGGCGCCCGATTGGCCGATGACCTGCGACGTTCGTTCCATCGCCAACATCTGGCGGAAAACGCCAACGTTACGCAAGCGTTCATCCGTGTTTTACAAACATAAGACACGATCAAAGCACGCAAATCCGCCATTTCTTGAATTGGCACGCTCCCTGCAATGATCCTGGCATACCGCCACAAGGTGGTGACAAGGTTCAGAATTCAGGAGGTTTCCATGTTCAAGTCCGAGATCGCTCGCAAGCTCGCCGCCATCGCCTGCACCGTCCTGTTCAGCGCCACCTGCGTCGCTGGCGCGGTCGGCCCGGCGACGGGAGGGAGCCAGAGCGTGACGACCGCCCGCCAGACGGCGTAAAGCGGTTCCAAACCGGGGCGCACGCCAAACCGCCCCGGCCCGTATTCAGGAGCACCGATACCGATGGGCATTTTCTCCCGCACCCGTGACATCGTCGCCGCCAACTTCGCCGACCTGCTGGAAAAGGCCGAAGATCCGGCGAAGATGATCCGGATGATCATCCTCGAAATGGAGGAAACCCTGGTCGAGGTTCGCGCCTCCGCGGCGCGCACGATCGCCGACCAGAAGGAGATGCGGCGCCATATCAGCAAGCTGGAACAGCTGCAGGACAGCTGGACCGAAAAGGCAGAACTGGCGCTGAGCAAGGACCGCGAGGACCTCGCCAAAGCGGCGCTGGTCGAGAAGCAGAAGGCCGCCGACATGGCCGAGCAGCTCAAGATCGAGGTCAAGGTGCTCGACGATGCACTGCGCGCGTCGGAAGAGGATATCGCCAAGCTGCAGAAGAAGCTGACCGAGGCGCGCACGAAGCAGTCGAACGTCCAGACCCGGCTGGAGAGCGCCAACAACCGCTACCGCCTGCGCGAGATGTATTCGGGGCCGAAGACGCACGAGGCGTTCAGCCGCTTCGACATCCTCGAACGCCGCGTCGACGACGCGGAGGGCCGTGCAGAAGCGCTGGGCCTGGGCGCGCCGAAGAGCCTCGAGGACGAGATCGCCGAGCTGCGCGCCAGCGACAAGGTCGACGCCGAGCTCGCTGCGCTCAAGGCGCGCATGAAGAAGGAGGATTGAGATGGACTTCGAAGGAGTTCTGGCGATCTTCCTAGCGCTGATCGGCCTGCCGTGGCTGATCTTCCACTACATCACCAAGTGGAAGCAGGCGCCGAAGATCACCGACGAGGACGAGAAGCTGCTCGACGAGATGTTCAATCTCGCCCGCCGCCTCGAAGACCGCCTCAACACCGTCGAGCGGATCGTCGCCGCCGACAATCCGGACTTCAAGCCGGGCCTCAATGCCCCGCACCAGTCCACCCCTTACCAGATCGACCGGAGGAACTGAGATGTCCGCCCGCACCAAATTCTACGTCGACAAGCAAGAAGGCAAGTGGCTCGGCGTCTGTGCCGGGATCGCGGACTACACCGGCTTCGACATCACGCTCGTCCGGGTCGCGATGATCGTGCTGACGCTGGCGACCTCGGGCTGGGTGTTCGTCGCTTATGTCGCGGCGGGCTGGCTGGCGCCAAAGAAGCCGCTGGGCCTCTACGAGACACAGGAAGACGCCAAATTCTGGCAGGGTGTCCGGACCAATCCCAAACGCTCCACTGCCGAGGTGCGCAGCAAGTTCCGCGACATCGACCGCCGGCTCGCCGACATCGAGCTGCATTATACCAGCCGCAACAGCCGGCTGGCCGAGGAAATCGACAGCCTGCGCTGAGCAACGACTCGGCCCGGCAGGGCTCAGGGAGAATCACGATGGACATGGGTTGGATGGTGCCGGTCGGCGTCGTCGGTGCGATCAGTGCGCGCCACGCCTTCACCACCTGGGTCAAGGCCAAGCATGGCTACCCGATCGAAGACGACAACCGGCGCAGCCGCCGTCGCTGGCGCGGCGCCACCGGGGCCGAGGATATCGAGGCGGAGCGCAAGATCATGCTGCTCAGCAACGAGAACGACAAGCTGACCGGGCAGGTCAGCCGGCTGGAGGAACGGATCGCCGTCCTCGAACGCATCGCCACCGATCCCGCCGAGCGTACCGCCCGCGAGATCGAAGCGCTCCGCGACAAATAGAAGGAACCGGCATCATGGGTCCCGATCACGTCTTCTGCATGGTTCTCGGCGCGGCGATCACGCTCGCCATCCAGTGGTACGGCCGCCGCAAGGTGCGGCAGGCGACCGTCGCCCCCGATCTGGAAGCGCGCCAGAACATCGACCTGCTCGACGCCGAGAACGCCCGCCGCATCGGCCAGATCGACCGGCTGCAAGAACGGCTGGCGACGGTGGAGAGCATCGTCACCGACCGGGCGCACCGGCTCGGCCATGAAATCGAACAATTGCGCGCCGGCTGAAAGGACTGACCGATGAACCCCATGATGATCCCCATCCTCGGCATCTGCTGCGGCCTGCTCGCGATCTTCGGCGGCGTCTTCGTCAAGCCGTGGTTCGCGCTCCAGCACCGCCGGATGGAGATCGAGGCGGACAAGGTCGCCGAAAAGGCAGCGCAATATGCCGCGCAGACCGAGCGGCTCGAGGAGCGCGTCCGCGTGCTGGAACGCATCGTCACCGATCGCGGCGCCGATCTGGCGCAGGAGATCGAGGGGCTGCGCGATCCGCACGTCACGCGCCTGCCGATCAACTGACCGGCGCTGCCCGCAGACACGATACCGACCGCCTCGCCCGCGAGGCACCGACCGACCGACGCGCCCCATGTTGGCGCGCGTCATCACCCACATCCGCAGCACCGCCGATCCCCGCTTATGCGATCGAAGGCTGCGCGACCGCTAACGGAGGCCGATCATGACCGATCCCAACGTCTATCTCACCCTTTCGCTGGTGGCGCTGGCCGGGCTGGCGATGCTCGTCACCGCTTGCCTCTCGGGCTGGCGTGGTTGGCTGGCGCTCAAGCACCAGCAGCTCGACGCGCAGGCGCCGATCGCGGCCGGCCCCTCCGCGGGATCGCGGATCGAGATCGCCGATCTGAAGGAGCGCATCCGCAAGCTGGAGGCGATCGCGGCGGGGGTGGATCTGTAACGGGGAGCCCTCCCCCCACCCACCGTCGTCATCCCCGCGAAGGCGGGGATCCATATACGCTGACGCTGGTGGGTCTCATGCCCCTCAGCGTTTATGGATCCGCCGGATTCACGAGAGAAGTGCACCACTGATAAGGTGGGTGCGCGATGGGACAGAGATACAGGCAGCTCAGCCTTGACGAGCGGATCGAGATTGCGCGGCTACGGG